>JBDTMR010000194.1:0-2523 GCA_039934175.1 Sphingomicrobium sp. | reverse complement strand
AATGCCTTAGCGGGAAGCGGCGCGCAGCCGGGCGATACTTCGAGCCTTGCCGATGCGCGCGGTGAGCGGGGCCATTTCTGGGCCCGAGTCGCGGCCGGTGAGCGCCTTGCGCAGCGGGTGGAACAGCGCCTTGCCCTTGCGCCCGCTCTGCTCCTTCATCGTCGAGGTCAACGCCCGCCAGGGATTGTCGGCCCAGTCAATGTTCTCGGCGGCGTCGGTTGCCGCGGCGAGGAAGGCGGCATCGTCCGCGTCGAAGCGCTCGACAGCAATGTCTCCGTCGAGCACGGCGAGCCAGTCGGCGAGTTCGCCGAGGTGATCGACGTTGCCGGCCAGGATCGCCCATTCGGTCGCCCCGATTCCTTCGGGGACGCGGTCGGCGACGGCGGCGAAGTCGAGGTGGTGGAGCAATTTTCGATTGACCTGCTCGACCTCGGCCAGGTCGAAATGCGCCGGTGCGCGACCGAACATGGCGAGATCGAATCCGTCGGCGAGTTCGGCCAAGGAGGCTTTCGCTTCGACCGGCTGCGAGGTGCCGAGACGCGCGAGCAGGCTGTTGAGCGCCATCGGCTCGATCCCGGCATCCTTCAGGACATCGACGCCGCTCGAGCCAAGTCGCTTCGACAATTTGCCTTCGGCGGCGACCAGCAAGGCCTCGTGAGCGAAGATCGGCGATGGCGCGCCGAGCGCGTCGAACATCTGGATCTGGACCGCGCTGTTCGAGACATGATCCTCACCGCGCAGGACGTGGCTGATGGCCATGTCGACATCGTCGATCACCGAAGGCAGCAGATAGAGCCAGCTGCCGTCGGCGCGGCGGACCACCGGATCGCTGATCAGCTTGGGATCGAAATGCTGCGGGCCGCGGATCGCGTCGTGCCACGTGATCGGGGCGTCATGGTCAAGTTTGAAGCGCCAATGCGGCGCGACGCCTTCTGGCACCGTCGAATCGGCGGACTTGCGTTCGTAAACCGGGGGAAGGCCGCGCCCGAGCAGCACCTTGCGTCGCACGTCGAGCTCTTCTGGGGTTTCGTAACAGGCATAGACGCGACCGGCCGCCTTCAGCCGCTCGAACTCGCGCTCGTATAGCGCAAACCGTTCGGATTGGCGGAAGACGGCGTTCGGAACGAGGCCGAGCCAGTCGAGATCGGCGACGATGGCGGCGACATATTCTTCCTTGGATCGCTCGGCATCGGTGTCGTCGATCCTCAACAGGAAACGTCCGTTCGCCTTCGCGCTGAGCAAATAATTGTGCAGCGCGGTGCGGATATTGCCGACGTGGAGGTTGCCGGACGGGGACGGGGCGAAACGGGTCGTTGCGGTCATGGCCAATCGCCTAACCCCTCACCTCTCGACTGTCACCGCCTAGTTGGCCAAACGACCATGCTCAGCGGGGTTTGAGCGCGACGTGCGGCATGATGGTGCGCGATGCGCGGATATCGGCGCAATTCAGCGGGCGGCGGCGTCCCTCGATGTCCTTGGGTTTCAGCCCCAGTTCGCCTGCCTCCGCGACGAACCCTTGAGAAGTGATCTGAATCGAGCGCAGCGCCGAGCGGATCTGGCTTGCGATTGCCCGCGCGTTGACCCGGTCGCCCTCTCGCACCGCGCCGTAGGCCGGGTCGAGGATCGACAGGCCCATCCACTGTTCGGCAACCCGATTGGAAAGGTCGGCAATATGGTCGGTGCGGATCTGAATCGAGGCATAGAGATTGGCCTTTTTCGAACCGTAGCGATCGATCAGCAACAGGCTGCTTTCCGGCGTCATCGGCTCGATGCTGGGAATACGAAACCCGGGCCGTTCGAGTGTCGCCGGGTCGAGGGAGCGGTCTCCGCCAGCGGCGCGCATCACGCCGCTCATCTGGTCGTCGAGGCAGGGAAACGCGACCAGCCACGCTTGCGCATTCGCCATCGCGCTGGAGATTTCTTCGTCCATCCGGCTTTTTGATCGTTCCATGACAGCAAGATCGGCGCGTTCCTGTGCCCAGTCGGCAACCCATTGTGCGACGAGCACGCCAAGCAGGACGACAACGAATTCGAACAGGAAAAGAGCGCCCAGTCGACGGCCGCGACCGCGCAAGGACACGGGCTCGTCGGGGCGCGCAAAATAGTCGCGGATCGCGTGAAACACCGACCTCAATCCCCGGTGTGGAAAAAATTCGTGATTGGGTAACGGCGGTCGCGGCCGAAATTGCGGGTGCCGATCTTGACACCGGGCGGGGCCTGCCGGCGCTTATATTCGGCGCGTAGCAACTTCTTTTCGATGTCGGCCACGACCGATTCGTCGGCGCCGGTCAGCGCCGCCGCTTCCGCTACCGATAGTTCCTGTTCGACCAAAGCCTCGAGCATCCGGTCGAGCAAGGCGTAAGGCGGTAGGCTGTCTTCGTCCTTCTGACCGGGACGCAGTTCGGCGGTCGGCGGCTTGTCGATCACGCGCTGCGGCATGACGGGGCCGTCGGGGCCAAGCGCGCCGTCGGGCCGCTTTCCGTTGCGCCACCGCGACAGTGTGAAAACGGTTGTCTTGTAGGC
>JBDTMR010000193.1:0-2578 GCA_039934175.1 Sphingomicrobium sp. | reverse complement strand
CTTCGCGTCGGCGTCGCTGCGCTCGGTGGCTTAGCCCCAATCTTCCACCGCCCAGCCGCGTTGCCCGGCGAGCACCAACAGCCGGTCGTGCGGGTTCACCGCTACGGCTTCGTCGGCCCATTCGAACACCGGGGCGTCGCTTGCGTGGTCGGAGTAGAAGCGGACGTGGGCGCGGGTCAGGCCGTGCGTGGCGAGCCATTGTTCGATCATCGTCAGCTTGACCGGGCCGTAGCAATTGGCGCCGTCGATTTTGGCGTGCACCTGTGCATCGAGGCCGAGCACGCTGTTGGTGCCGATGCAATCGTCGAAGCCCAGCCGATCGGCGATGGCGCGGGCGTAAAAACGGTAGCTGGCGGTGGCCATGACGACGCGGCGCCCTTCCGCCTTGTCGCGGGCGATGGCGGCGATGGCGCCGGGGCGGATATTGTTGGCGAACGTCCGGTCGGCGAAGCTATCGACCAACGGCTCCAGAATCGTCTTGTCGGTGATTCCGCCGAGCAGCAGGCGATGATTGATTTCCTTCAGTCGCCCGCGGTCGATCAGCTTGAGGACATAGGCCAGCATCGACAAAGCGACGAGTGGAATGAATGCCAGTCGCCAGGGCGCGCGCCTGGCCGCGCAATGCAGCAGGAAAGGCGTCCAGGTCGGATAGTGGGTGACCGTTCGGTCCATGTCGTAGATGGCAAGATCGGTCATCGGTTTTCCAGGGTGCGTTCGGCCAGAATGCGTTCGGCTAGTTCAAGGTCGGCGGGCTTGTCGATGTCGACCGCCGCGATCGGATCGTCCATCTCGACCGCACGGATGCTCAGGCCGAATTTGTCACCCATGGTGGCAAGGACTTCGGCGAGCGTCCGGAGGCGAAGGATACCGAGCAGACCGGGCAGGCCAAGCGCGGCGAGCAATTTCCAGCCCTTCTTGCGATCCTGCTCGACCTCTCGCCAGAGCGCGACGGCGCGGGCGGCCTTGGGCGACCCGAACGCGAACAGGTTGGCGCCGGAATAGGCACCGCCTTTCATCGCGATCCACGTTCGCTTGGTGTCGGGCAGGCGGGCCATCAGCGGCCTGCGCTCGACCAGCCCGATGGCGAGATCGGCTCCGGCGGCATCGCGGGCGAACTGGGCGATCATCGCCGGGGTCAGCAAGGCATGATCGGCGGTCGTCACCAACAGCGGGAAGCGCGTTGCCGGATCGGCGAGGATGGCCTGCAGCGTGGCCGCGATAGTCGCGCCGCTGACGCCGAAACGAAGATGTTGATCGGCCGGAACCGCGTCGGCCAGCAGCGCGGGCTGCTGGGTCAGGATGGTGACGTCGGCGATGGCCTCGCTGGACAACAGGGCGTCGACCGGGCGCGCGATCATCGCAGCGCCGCCGACCGGGATCAGCGCCTTGGCCGGCACCCCATGCGCCGACGCGAACGGGTCACCCCCGGGGCGCACCCCGGCGAGCAACAGTGCATGATACGGGGTCACGCCAGCCAGCTGGAGAGGGTCGCGCCGCGTTCCGCCCGGGCATTGGCCTGCGCCATCCGTACCGCGTGAAAGATCAGGCTGATCAAGGTCCACAGGGCAACAAGCTCGAGCCCCATGTCCGGACGCTTGAAGACGATGCTGACGAGCAGGATCACCATGTTCGGATTGCGCCGCGCGGTGATCAGGCGAAACTTGCTGTCGATCGGCTGCCAGACATGGATGTGCATGCCGTAGCGCCGCATGAAAATGCCCTCGATGACGCGCTGGACGACATAGCCGACGACGATCGAGGCGACGATCAGCACTTCGTAAACCCGCTCGAACGGGTCGCCGTGATGGTTGAGCCCTTCCGCCCAGGCCCACCACCAGAAGGGCGGATGGACCAGATCGATGCCATGATCGAAGATATTGCCCCACCAACTCGACTGGCCGGTGCAACGGGCGAGCTTCCCATCGACGGTGTCGAGCACCATGAAGCCAAAGCCGGTCGCCATGCCCCACCAATAATCGCCGCGCGCGAACAGGAAAAACGTCGCAACGCACAAGGCCGCACCGACCATCGTGATTTGGTTGGGGGTGAGGCCGGCGCGGGCCGCCCAGCGGGTCAGATAGAAAGCCGGTCGACGCCACAGGTAGAGCGTCAGAATGTCGGTCACGCCCTTGTAGCTGGCATCGTAAGCGGCGCGCTCGACCGGTTCGGGGTTGAGCGGATCGAGCGACAGGACGAACGGTCGTTCGCGCTTGCGCAATTCATGATTGTTGAGTTCGACCGTTTCGGCATCGAGCAAGTCGTAGCCGGTGCCGGGAAAATCGGCCTTTGCCGTCATTGTTGCCGCGACTTCGGACGCGTCGCGATCCGCCGGGACGTGAACGAGGATCGCCCGCTTTCCGAGCATCAGGGCGCTTCCCGGCCGCGCGGTAGCGAAGCGGCACGACAGCGGTCATTTGCGCACGGTGACGACGTGCGCCTGCATCCTGCCGTCGATCGCTCCCGCGCCGAACCGACTGGCGATCGCCTGCGTCGCCGCGTCGACGACCTCGCGCAGGCGCGTCGCGTCGCGCGCCTCGATTTCGTTGCGCAGCGGCGTGCCCTGGCACAATCCCAGCGC
>JBDTMR010000192.1:0-2589 GCA_039934175.1 Sphingomicrobium sp. | reverse complement strand
GCCCCGCTAAGCCGCCGCGACCATGCTAGCCCGCCGTTTCCTTGGATGCATTGCCGTCCTGACCATCCTCGCCGTTGCGGCGGCCTTCCTGTTTTATCAATATGGTCAGCGAATCCTGATCAGCCAAGCGACTCCCAAGGGTCACTTTGAGGCGCCCGCACCAACCAGCGGGCCCGATTATGCAAAAGCGGACTCTTGGATCGCGAAGCCCGGGAAGGCTGACGACCCGACTTTGTGGGTGCCCGAAGGGGCAGTCCTTGCGCTTCGCCCGACCCGGGCGTCCTTGTTCTACGTCCATCCGACCACGTATCTGAAGTCCGATCGCTGGAACGCACCGCTGGTGGCGGGCGACGACATCGACGGGCGGACCGAGCTTTTCGTCCGTAGCCAGGCCTCCGCTTTCAACGAAGTTGCGACGATCTGGGCACCGCGTTATCGCCAGGCGGCGTTCGGCGCCTTCCTGCTCAAGAGCGAGGATGCGACCAAGGCGCTCGATTTTGCTTATGCCGATGTCCTCGAGGCCTTCGACGCCTTCATTACCGAAGCGCCAAAGGATCGCCCCATCATTCTTGCCGGTCATAGCCAGGGGTCATTGCATTTGCTTCGACTGCTCGCGGATCGGAAGAAGATTCTAAGCGGTCGTCTGGTGGTCGCTTATCTCGGCGGCTGGCCGGTCGGTCGGTCGGCCGATCTTCCTGCAACGGGCCTAGCCCCTTGTGCCGTGCCGAACCAGACTGCCTGCGTCATGAGCTGGCAAAGTTTCAAGGATCCGGCGAATACCGACTTGGTTACCGATGCCTGGGTCGGCAGCACGGGGCTGACCGGGGCACGGCGGCAACGCGACGACATGATCTGCACCAACCCGATCAGCGGCAAAACCGAAGGCCGTGCCGCGCCGACTGAAAATCCGGGCACGCTCGTGCCGACCCCCGATCTGTCGAGCGCGTCGCTTCAGAAAGGCCTGGTCGGCGCACGATGTGAGCAAGGCTTTCTGATGGTCGACGGCGCCATCCCTAACCTTGGCCCGTTCGTGATGCCGGGCAACAATTACCATGTTTATGACTACGCCTTGTTCTGGGGCGCGTTGCGCGCCGACATCGCCCGGCGCCTCGATCATTGGGGCAGCGAATGATCACCGCCGACGCGGCGGCATTCCTTGCATTGCTCCCGACACCCGGCGGGCGATTGCTCGGCCTCGATGTCGGAACCAAGACGATCGGAATTGCGACCTGCGACAACAGCTGGAGCTACGCCACCCCGCTTGAGACCTTGCGCAGGGGCAAATTCACCGCCGACCTCGAACGGATCCGATCGCTTACGAATACGCACAACATCGTCGGCCTCGCGGTCGGCCTGCCGCTAAATATGGACGGCACCGACAGCCCGCGCACGCAGTCCACGCGCGCCTTCGCCCGCAACCTTGCCCCGCTCGCGCTTCCCGTCCTGCTGTGGGATGAGCGCTGGTCGACGGTCGCGGTCGAACGAGCGATGCTGGATCAGGACATGAGCCGCGCCAAGCGAGCCGAAAGGGTCGACGCCCACGCCGCGGCGCACATCTTGCAGGGCGCGATCGATGCGCTGGTCAATCTGCCCGCGCATGATTAAGAGACTTGCTTCGATGCACCTGCTGTCGATTGATACCCTGTCCGACGACGATATTGCGGCCCTCCTTTCCGAAGGTGCGCGCTGGTTCGACTATAACCGGACCCCACGCCGCAACGAGCACCGCCTCGATGGCATGACCATCCTCAATGCCTTTTTCGAGAATTCGACACGGACCCTGCTCAGTTTCGAAATCGCCGCCAACCGCCTCGGTGCGCAGGTCGTCACGATGCAGGTCGCCATGAGCTCGATCAAGAAAGGCGAAACGCTTGAGGATACGGCGAGAACGCTCAACGCGATGCGGCCCGACGCCCTGGTCATCCGTCACGGCAAGAGTGGCGCACCCGCCGACGTCGCCGAGATCATGGATTGTCCGGTGATCAATGCCGGCGACGGGATCGGCGAACATCCCACGCAGGCGCTGCTCGATGCGGCGACGCTGCAACGGCATTTTGGAGGGATCGACGGCCTGAAGATCGCAATATGCGGCGATATCCGGCACAGCCGGGTTGCCCGTTCGAATGCCAAACTGCTGACGCGGCTAGGAGCCGAGGTCCGACTTGCCGGTCCGCCAAAACTGATGCCCGAAGGGTCCGCAACGCTGGGAATCGATGAAGCCGTTGCGGGCGCCGATGCGGTGATGATGCTTCGCATCCAGCGCGAGCGAATGGACGGCGAGCTTGGCGACGCACCTGGCGAGTTTCTCGCCCGCTACGGCCTTACCCCCGAACGATTCGCGACGGCGGCACCTGGGGCGGTGGTGATGCACCCAGGGCCAATCAATCGCGGGGTGGAAATTGACGGCGCGCTGGCCGACGACCCGGAACGATCGCTGGTTCTGACCCAGGTCGAGATGGGCGTCGCCATCAGGATGGCATGCCTCGACCGCCTCACGGCGATCCGGCGCGGCGACTGAAGTCTAGCGCGAGGCGAGTTGGACTCGGCGATCGCCTGCCGACGTCCGAACGAAACAATTACCGCCTGTTC
>JBDTMR010000191.1:0-2678 GCA_039934175.1 Sphingomicrobium sp. | reverse complement strand
CCGATCCGCCAGCCTGCCATCGAATAGGTCTTCGACATCGAGGTGAATTCGACCGCAATATCGCGTGCGCCCTCAACCTGCAGGATCGACGGTGTCGGCTGGTCGCCGAAATAGATTTCGGCATAGGCCAGGTCGGAAATGATGGTCAGCCCTGCCTGCTTGGCGAAGGCGACCAGTTTCTCATAAAAGGAAAGATCGGCGACATAAGCGGTCGGGTTCGACGGATAGCCGATCACCAGTACCTTGGGCCGCGGCACGGTGTAGCGCATCGCCTTTTCCAGCCGATCGAAGAAGTCCGGCCCGGGCGCGGCTGGGATCGATCGGATGGCGGCGCCGGCGATGATGAAGCCGAAGTGATGGATCGGATAGCTGGGGTTGGGCGTCAGCGCGACGTCGCCCGGCGCGGTGATGGCGAGCGCGAGATTGGCGAAGCCTTCCTTCGATCCCAAGGTCACGCAAATCTCGCGATCGATGTCGAGATCGACGCCGAAGCGGCGCTGGTAGTAAGCCGCCTGCGCCTTGCGGAGGCCCTTGATCCCCATGCTCGCCGAATAACGGTGTGCATTGGGCTTGGCGGCAACTTCGGCCAATTTGTCGATGACGTGCTTCGGCGGCTTTCCGTCGGGGTTGCCCATGCCAAGGTCAACGATGTCCTCGCCGCGCGCACGGGCGGCGGCCTTCATCGCGTTGACCTCGGCGAAGACGTAGGGCGGGAGTCTGCGGATTCGGTAATATTCGTCGCTCATCGACCCGTCCCTATCGTTCGTACGCGGGTAACGACAGCCCCCGCGCGATGGCCGCGCCACGCAGCGCGAAGCCCATCATCCCGGCAACCAGAGCGGCAAGCGCGACCGGCACACCGAACAGGACTAGGGTGACGTACAGGCCCGACGACAAGGCAGCGGCGGTCACATAGAGTTCCGGGCGCATCAGGATCGAGGGTTCGTTTGCAAGCACGTCGCGAATGATTCCGCCGACACAGGCAGTCATCACGCCCATCGCGAAGGCAGGGACTGGCGCGACGCCATAGCGAAGCGCCTTGGCAGCACCGTAAGTGGCGTAAGCGGCAAGGCCGATCGCGTCGAACCAGAGCAGCGCCTTTTGCGGAATGACATGGCGCGACAGGAACCACACGCCGACGCCTGCGCCGATACAGATCAGCAAGGTGGCATTGGTGCCGACCCAGAACACCGGCGCGCCGATCAACAGGTCGCGTACCGTCCCGCCGCCGACGCCGGTGACCACCGCGAAGAAAACGAAAGTGACCAGCGTCTGCTTCTTTTCCGCGGCCAGCAGCGCGCCCGAAATGGCGAATACAGCGATGCCGACGAAGTCGAGCCATAGGAGCGGGCCTGGAGGAATCAGCGTTGGGGTCATCGACGCGCTATGCAATGCGTCGATTTCGCGCGCAATCGCGACTATGAGGCTGGCATGACCGACGAAACGACCAATCCCACCTTCCCAATGCTCGAAGACTGGCAACACTGGACCTTCGTAATGGGCCGCGCCCAGCAAATGCTGATGGATGCCTGGGTCGACGGTCTGAATAAGGAAGCACCGATCGCGAGCCTGAAAGGCGCGACGTCAGATCCGATGGCGTGGATGACGGCGGGCGCCGAAGCGTGGTCGAAAGGCCTGGAAAGCTGGGGCAAGATGCTCGGCATGACAAGCGATGCCGGACAGCGCCGGGATCGTCGTTTCGCGGCGCCCGAATGGAGCGACAATCCGGTCTTCGACACGATACGCCAATCCTATCTCGCGATCTCCGACCAATTGCTGACCGGGGTCGAGGACATGGACGGGATTGACGACGGGACGCGCCAGAAATTGCGTTTCGCGACCAAGAGCTTCGTCGACGCGATGGCGCCGTCCAATTTCGCGCTGACCAACCCGGAAGTGATGAAGAAGACGATTGAGACGCGCGGCGAAAATCTGCTCAGCGGGCTCAAGAACATGCTCGATGACATCGGGCGCGGGCAATTGTCGCACACCAAGCAAGGGGTCTTCGAAGTCGGCAGGAACCTCGCCGCGACGCCGGGAAAGGTGATTCACGAAACGCCGCTCTTCCAGCTGATCCAATATACCCCGACTACTGACAAGGTGATGACAACCCCGCTGATCGTCTTTCCGCCGTGGATCAATCGCTTCTACATCCTCGACCTGACCCCGGAAAAAAGCTTTGTACGCTGGTGCGTCGACCAGGGCATTTCGCTGTTCATGGTCAGCTGGAAATCCGCCGACGAGAGCATCGCCGACGTCACGCTCGACGATTATGTGATCAAGGGTCAGGTCGACGCCATCGATACGGTGCGCGATGCGCTGAATGTCGATGCGGTCAATGTCATCGGCTATTGCGTGGCCGGGACGACGCTGGCGGCAACGTTGGCCTACCTCGAAGCCAAGGGCGAAGCGACCAAGGTCAAGAGCGCAACCTTCTTTACCGCGCAGGTCGATTTCAGCGAGGCGGGCGACCTCAAACTGTTCCTCGGCGACGAAACGATGGGGCTGCTCGATCAGCTGACCAAAGAGAAAGGGTGCCTTGACGGTCGCTACATGGCGGCGACCTTCAACCTGCTCCGGGGCCGCGACCTCATCTGGAACTACGTCGTCAACAATTACCTGATGGGGGAGGAGCCGGCGCCGTTCGACCTGCTCCACTGGAACAGCGACACCACCAA
>JBDTMR010000190.1:0-2684 GCA_039934175.1 Sphingomicrobium sp. | reverse complement strand
ACCGGGCCGCCGCCCACATGTCCCTTCATCTAACCAACAATGTCAAAGAGCCGACGAGTCTCTTTCCCCGGTTCGTTGGTTCCGGGTGTCGATTTCCGACTAAGAGAGACACGAAACGGTAGCGGGCCAGTTGGCCGCCGCCGCTGCTGTGAGGGGGCATATATGGGTGACTATTTCACCCGTCAACGGGTTTTTTCAAAAAACTGGAACATTCCCGGCCACTGTCGGCCCCCTTCGCGCACGCGATTCCTTATATAGCGGAAATTCGTTCCTAGACAGATTGGATATAGGTGCGCATCGCCTCGGCTTCGGATTCGATGCGCTCGATGCGGTATTTCACGAGGTCGCCGATCGATACGATTCCCGCCAGCCGCCCTTCGGAAACCACTGGCAAGTGGCGAATCCGGCGCTTGGTCATCAGGGCCAGCGCGGATAGCACGTCGGTGTCCGGTGAGACGGTGATGGCGGGTGTGCTCATGACCTTACCGACCGGGTGGTCGAGCGCGGCGGCGTCCTGATCCTTCAGGCAGTAGACCAGATCGCGTTCCGACAGGATGCCGGCGACCGAATCGCCGTCCATCACCAGCAACGCCCCGATTCGCCGACGGCCGAGCTCGCCGACCGCTTCACGCAAACTCGAATCGGCGCCGATGGTCGCAACCTCGGTGCCCTTTCCCGACAGGATTCTCGCGATGGTCATGATCCGGCTCCCTTCGTCGTTCGACCGAGCCTTGAACGTCTCACGAACCGCCGCCAAAGGGAAGCCATGCCCCGCCACGACCCCCTGCCCTACGCCGCACCAACCGATCGCGCGCGATTCGTTCGTGCGTTTCGGATCGTGGCCGGTTTCGCACTAGCGGTCGCGGCAACGGCGGCCTGGCTGGTCTGGCAGGAATCGGGGCAGCTCCGCATCCATATGCTGCTGGCGACCTTCCTTGGCGTTTTCCTGACCGTTCTTCTCGCGGGCGGGCTGATGCTGCTCATCTTTGCAAGCAACAACAGCGGCCATGACGAGGCCGCCGCCACTTTCTCACCGGAGGACGAATGAACAGCGCATCGTACAAGGATCCCATTTTGCGCGTCGTGCCAGGGCCGGGCGACATCAACGCCAACGGCCATATCTTTGGTGGATGGGTGCTGAGCCAGATGGATATCGCCGCGGGCATCGTCGCGTCGCGCCGCGCCGGCGGATCGGTCGCGACGGTGGCGATCGACAAGATGGAGTTCATCGAGCCGATTCACCTGCGTGACGTGATCAGCGTCTATGCCGAAATCGAGCGCGTCGGGCGCACGTCGATCGCGATTCGAATCGAGGTCGTCGCGACCCGCGATCGCGGCAAGACCGAAGTGAAGGTGACCGGGGCGTTGTTCACGTTCGTCGCCCTGGGCGAGAACCACCGCCCGCGACCCGTCGATCAGGCCTAGTCGGGATTGCGGTAGCGGAAACGCAACGTCTTCGAGCCGTTGGCGGGAATCATCGTTGACCAGACCCAGTCGCCGTCGCGCTTCTTGAGGGCGTTCTTGCCCACCGGAATTCCCGAATCGGCAAACACTGCCTCGAACGGCACGGCGACTGGCTGGTCATTGGTGGCGACCAACTCGATATCGAAGCTCTTGTCGCTGCGTTCAACGAGACGCTGGTTCACGCGCACGCCGGGAACACTCGAAATCGGCACCTCGACCTTCTCGCCGACCGCACGGTCGGTCATGCGGCCCTCGCCAACCAGGAATGGGCGACCGTCATGCTCGGCGTAGAGCGTGAAGCTGCCCGACGGGAGCGGAAGGCCGAGGCCGTCCGATTGGCGGTTTTCGAAGATCAGCAGGCGCTCGGCGGATCGCGGTTCATCGCGCACTGTGTCGAACGCGGCGCGCCAGCGAAACAGCGTGCGGAACCTGGCCTTGGGCTGCTCGATCATCGCGACCTGCTTCTGCGAGAGCGAGGCAACGGAAACGGCCATCGGGATCCGGTAAAGCTTGAGGTCGCCGAGATCCTCGCGCACGGCCTTCAGCATTCGCGAGCCCGTGACAACGATCGATTCGGCGACCGCGGCGGGGGCCGGCGGCGGCGGTGGAGGTGGGATTGATCCGTCATCATAAAAACCGGCGTCGCTATCCGGCGTTTCGTGCGTTCGTTGATCAGGCCAGCAATTGAGGCTGATCGACCGCGTCTCGGGACGCAGGCGCTCGGCATATTCTCGGTTCAATCGCCCCGCAACCGCCATCGTGTCGGCATCGGCAAAGCTGGTCTCGTCGCCATTGGCCAATGTCAGCCACGCGAACAGGCTGAGCGTTTTTCCGTCGCGACCGAGCGTCGCGACATAATGGGCACGCCAGTCGAAATCGCTACTCAGGTAAGTCAGTGTCACCGGACCGCGATAGGCCTGCGCCGACTGCACATGGATCGACAGGGTGGGCTTCGCCGACAGGGTTTCGGGCACCTGTGCGGCCAGCAAGGTCTCGGTCTCCCCGTCGCAGCGCAGGGCTTCGATGCCCTTCGCCGTTTCGACGACGACCCCGTTGGCAGCTGCGCGAATGACGGCATCCTGCTCGGTGACCTCGCCGGTCGCGCGTGATGTCCGGCGCATCGTCACCCGCTTTCCCAAGGAATCGTCGAGCAAGGTCCCCGGCGACAGCAGCTTGGCGTCACGGTTTTTCTCGCGGACCGAATCGCCCAGACCGCTGAC
>JBDTMR010000189.1:0-2700 GCA_039934175.1 Sphingomicrobium sp. | reverse complement strand
ACTGCGCCAGCGACCGCGGTTGCCGCCGATGAGCGGCCTACGCAGCTTGTCGAACCGGCCAGCCACGAAGCAGGACCCTCGACTCCCGCCACCAACATCTTCGGTGGCGCGACCGTGTTGAAGCGCGGCGCCGGTGGCCATTTCTTTACCGATGCCTCGGTCAATGGAATGAACGTCAACTTCCTGGTCGACACTGGCGCGACCGGAGTCGCGCTGACGACCGACGACGCCCAGCGCATGGGCCTGGTTTTCTCGCCGTCGGAATTTTCGGTGATCGGAAGCGGCGCGTCCGGGCCGGTGCGCGGCAAGCTGGTCGTGCTCGACCGGGTCACCATGGGCGGCAAGACGGTCGAGCAGGTGCCCGGCGCGATCCTGGAAAACGCCGAAGTGTCGTTGCTCGGCCAGTCCTTCCTGGCGCGCATGGGAAAGATCGAGATCGAGGGTGACGAAATGGTGATTCGCTAACGCACGCCGCTTCCCTTTGCACCGCGCTCGTTTATGGCGCGAACCAGCGATGAACGACGTCAAGCAACAACCCTTTGCCGCATTCGCGGTCGCGCTGGTCGGCATCCTTGCGCTGTCGACGATGGACGCGGTGATGAAAGGGCTGAGCCAGGACATCGGCGCCTTTGCCACGATGTGCTGGCGAGCCGTCCTGGCGGCATCGCTGCTTGCCATCCCCTATCTCGTGACTCGCAAGAAATGGCCGACCCGGCGCGCAATGCGCTTTCACATCCTGCGCGGTTTGCTGATGATCCCGATGAGCTTCCTGTTCTTCTGGGGCTTGGCGCGAACTCCGATGGCGCAGGCGATCGCGCTGACCTTCGTGGCGCCGTTGATCGCTCTGGTCCTGGCCGCGCTGTTCCTTTCCGAACCGGTCGGCAAGCGCATGGCCAGCGGTTCGTTCCTCGCCTTCGCGGGAGTCGTGCTGATCTTCATCGGGCAGGGCCGCGCGGATCTTGGTCCCGACGCGCTCAAGGGGTCGATTGCCATCCTCGGTTCGGCGATTTGCTATGCCTTCAATATCGTCGTCATGCGGCGGCAGGCGCAGAATGCCGGACCGATGGAAATTGCCTTCCTCCAGTTCGTCGTGACCGGTCTGGGGTTCTGGGTCATCGCTATCCTCGTCGGCGCACCAACCTATCCGACCGGACACGAATCCGCCTTGTTGCTTGCGACCCTGCTGTCGATTGCCGGAATGTTGCTGCTGGCATGGGCCTACGCCCGGGCCGGCGCAGCTTATCTCTCTGCGACCGAATATTCAGGCTTCGTGTACGCAATGATTCTGGGCTGGCTGCTGTTCCAGGAACGGGTCTCGCCGTGGACGCTCACGGGCGCCGTCCTGATCATTGGCGGATGCGTGGTGGCGGCGCGGACCCGGCAATTGCCGCACCCGACCCTGGAAACGTCGGCCTAACCCGATCCGAGCACGTTGATCGTCAGCGCAAGCACACCGAGATTGAAGAAGAAACCCGCGACGCAATGCGCGGTCACGACCTTGCGGATATGCGGCGACGTGACCTGGACGTCGCTGGTCTGGACCGCAACCCCAAGCGTGTAGGCAAAGTAGGCGAAGTCGCTCATCAACGGCAATTTGGTGCCGGGAAATTCGAGCCCGGCGCAATCCTTGCCGTGATCGCCGCGTGTGTAAAACAGGTGGCAATAGTGCAGCGTGTAGACCGCATTGCCGAACGTCCACACGATCACCAGGCTCGCGGTGATGAGCAGCTTGTCGATGACCTGCAGGTCGCCGCTGCTCGAAAGTTCGACCACCATTGCGGCCAAGATGACGATAGTCAGCAGGAAGCTCAGGATCAGCAGGACCAAACGGTTCGCGTCATTCTCCTTCGCCACCTCACGCATTCGCTTAGCATCGTAACCGAATGTCGGGATGCAGCTGCCAAGGAAAATCAGAGCGGCAATGTCGAAACCGACCATCGATCCCTGGCTCCAGCCGAGCGCTGGAAGGGCGATCGGACCGGCCGCCACCAGGACGACGAAAAACAGCGCAAATCGCCACGGCATGACATGATTGATGATGGACAGCAGCTTGGTCATGCGCGCACAACATTCGGCAGCGCAGATTGTTGCGGAGGGGGAATGATGGCCTGGTTCTGGCTGATTGTCGGCGGCATGTTCGAGGTTGGATTTACGACATCACTGCGATTCGTCGACGGCTTCAGGAACGGGCCGTGGACCCTGGCATTTCTGGTTTCGGTCGGGATCAGCATGGCACTTCTCGAATATTCTGCGCGGTCCATCCCGATGGGGACGGCCTATGCAGTCTGGGGCGGGGTTGGTGCGGTAGGCACGGTCCTTGTCGGGATTGCTTATTTTAATGAACCGGCAAGCATGGTTCGCGGTCTGCTGATCCTGGTCATCGTTGGCGCGATCGCTGGACTTCGGCTCACGGCCTGAGGGCCGAATTGCCGCCGTTTGCCGGTCAGTCCGGCCCCTTTGTCGAAGCTAGGGAACAAGACACAAGGCGTTCATGTTGCAGCGCAAAGGGTAATGACCATGTCACGTACCGCCATTTTCCTGCTCGCTGCAGCCTCGCCCTTACCCCTCATCGCACAAACGACGCCGTCGCCGACGACGCCGAATCAATCGCAAACAACGGTGCCGACAATCGTCGACCCGATGACTGGCGACGACGAGGAGCCGATCGTCATCAATGGCGGACGAGCGCGAGGGTCCGTG
>JBDTMR010000188.1:0-2751 GCA_039934175.1 Sphingomicrobium sp. | reverse complement strand
GATCGAATCGAAATCGAGGAACTCACACAGGCGCATGGCAATCACTTCGCAATCATGGGACGAACAGGATCACCTTAGGCGATCGAGCCAGAAAATTCATTACGCTTGCGGTTCGACCCAGCCGACGGTTCCATCGTCCCGTCGGTAAACCATGTTGAAAGCGCCGCTCTTGGCATTCTTGAACATCAGTGCGTTGGTGTTGCGCAAATCGAGCATCATCACCGCATCTCCGACTGTCGCGCTCGGGATATCGACCTTGGTTTCGGCAATAACGGCAGGATGCGTCGGCGCGGTCGCTTCGGGCAATGGGGCAAAGACGGTGTAGCCGGCGTTTTCGACGAATTCATCGGCCGGGGCATGCTTGTGATTGCGCAGCCGATCGACATAGCGGCTCAGCTGCCGTTCGATCTTGCTCGCCGCGCCGTCGAACGCGACGTGAGCATCGCCGGCCTTGTTCGAGGCTTTGAGCACCACGCCCTGCATGACAGGCGCGATAATATCGCAGGAAAAATCGTCGTGCGGCGCACGGCCGAAGGTGACGGTCGCCGAAATGCCGCGATCGAAATATTTGTCGGCAAGCGCCGCGATGCGCTGCTGGACATGTGACTGAAGGGCTTCTCCGGTATCGACCTGGTGGCCAGCGACACGAACGTTCACGTCTTGGTTCCTTTCGCTTGCCCGGTCACGCAGTGATGCGATCGGGCGGTCTCTTAAATCGTGGCCGCGATGCGATCCCACAAGGGGTTGGCTATCAGAGCGACAAATTCCCGGTGGCGCTGAAGTTCCGCCTCGCTTGCCGAATGCGGTCGCGGCGGTCGAGCAGGTCGATCGATTGGCGGCATAAAGACCGATCCGGATTGCGCGTCTTCGCCTGCCTTTGCAGCCAGACCCAGCCCGATCTGCCGTCCGCCCGTCAGCTCGACATAGACCTGCGCCAGCAATTGCGCGTCGAGCAGTGCGCCGTGCTTGACGCGTTGGCTGCGATCGACCCCGAACCGCGTGCATAGAGCGTCGAGGCTGTGCTTGGCACCGGGATGGCGGGTTCGCGCCAACACCAAGGTGTCGACCATCCGGGTCACGCACACCGGATCGCGCGCGCAAAGCTTCATCTCGTTGTTGAGGAAGCCAAAGTCGAACGACGCATTGTGCGCGATCAGCGGCGAATCGCCGATGAATTCCAGGAAATCGTCGACCAGGTCGGCGAACAGCGGCTTGTCGCTCAGGAAGATCTCGCTCAATCCGTGAACGCGCTCGGCCTCGCTCGGCATCGATCGCTGCGGGTTGAAATAAGCGTGGAAGGTGCGGCCGGTTTCGACCCGGTTGAACATTTCCACGCAGCCGATTTCGACCATCCGGTCGCCCCCCGCGGGATCGAGTCCAGTGGTTTCCGTATCGAAAATGATTTCACGCATGTGCGTGATCCTTGCGCCGACTTAGGGCTGGAGGCAAGCCAGGATGCGATCCACCTCGGCCTCGGTGCTAACCAGGCTTTGGCCGGTGTCGATCACGAAATCGGCCCGTTCGCGCTTGACCTTGTCGGGCATCTGACGCGCCATGATGCGTTCGAACTTGTCCGGCGTCATGCCGGGCCGTGCAAGCACGCGGGCGCGTTGCACGTCGGCGGGAGCGGACACGACGATCACCGCGTCGAACGCCCGCTCGCCGCCGCTTTCGAACAGCAACGGGATATCGAACAACAGGGCTGGCGCGGCGGAATGCTCCCGGATGAATTCCTCGCGTCGCGCCGCGATCTTGGGGTGGACGATCATCTCCAGCGCCGACAGTTCGTCGCGATCGCCAAGCACCAGCGCCGCCAGCATGTCACGGTCGATAGCGCCGTCGCGCACCGTTCCAGGGAACCGCGCCCCGATCGGTGCGACGAGATCGCCGCCAAGTCCCTGTAGCGTGCGCACTTCGGCGTCGGCATCGAATACGGGTATGCCGCGCGCCGCGAACATGGCCGCGACGGTCGATTTTCCCATGCCGATCGACCCGGTCAGCGCAATTTTCTTCATCGCAGCATCTCCAGCAAAGTCGCATCGCGTTCGCGCGGGGGAGTTTGTGAGAAGAACAGTTCGAACGAGGCCGCTGCCTGCTCGACCAGCATCGCAATGCCGTCGATCGTCTTAAGACCGTCTAAACGCGCGTGGCGAAGCAATGCGGTCTCGGTCGGGTCGGTCACCATGTCCATCACCCAGCCGCCCTGCGGAATCGCCGCAATGTCGAGGGTCAGCGCCGGATGATCCGCCATGCCAAGCGGGGTGGCGTTAATAAGACCGCCCAGATCAATCGGCCGGTCGAACGGACTGGGCCCTTCCGGAAGCCCAAATTCGACTGCCAAGGCAAGCGCTGAGGCCATGTCGCGCGCCTGAATCCGCACCTGCTCGACCTGTAGATAACGAAGAGCAACCAGGACCGCGCGCGCGGCGCCGCCATTGCCCAGCACCACAATGCCTTCGGGCGCCCCGTCGGCGAGCAGCGGCGCAACCAGCGCCATGACCGCACCGACATCGCTGTTGCCGGCGATCAACTTCCCGTCACGCGGCACCAGAATGTTGGCAGCACCCGCAGCGGCGGCTCGGTCGGTGGCTTCATCGGCAAGCAGCAAGGCGTCAAGCTTGAGCGGCATGGTGATGTTGCACCCGCGCCATAGCGGCACTTGACTTTCGCGCGCGACATAATCGGCGAGGTTGCCACGCGGCACCTGGACCGCCGAATAATCGCCGTCGATTCCCAGCGCGTCGAGCCAGA
>JBDTMR010000187.1:0-2805 GCA_039934175.1 Sphingomicrobium sp. | reverse complement strand
TTGTCGCCGTCAGGGTCCTCGATCAGCCGCCAATTGTCGTAAACTTTGAGGACGCGCACCGGCAAGTCGCGGCGCTGGTAGAGCCACAGACCTGGATAGTTCCGCCCAGGCCCCTTGCGAACCATCGCCTTACCGCTGGAAATCGATGCCCAGTACGGCACCGCTTTTTCCTGCGCCCCCGCCGGAGTCGCGAGTGCAAGTGCGGCGATTATTGCAAGCGCGCGCAACGCGGTCATGCCCCTGTCAGGATCCGATCGACCAACTGCTTCACGGTCGGAACGAATCCGTTCGAATAAAAGGGATCCTGCTTGAAACGGTACGCGGCATGGCCGGCGAACATCAAATTCTCGTCGACCGGCCCGCCATGGGCAATGTCCTGAAGGGTTTTCTGAATGCAGAAACTGCGCGGATCGGCGAGGCGGCCCGTCGTATTCTTTTCATTGTCGGCCCAAGACGAGAAACTGCATTGCGACAGGCAACCCATGCAATCGGCCTGGTCCTTGCGGATCCACTTCATTTCTTCGGGATCTACGAACACCAACGTGTCATCGGGCGTCTTCATCGCTTCGGTGAACCCGGCAGCGTGCCATTCGCGGGCATGCTGCAAATCACCTTTAGTGACGAAATAATTCTTGCGGGTCCCGACCCCGACATCGAGGACGAATTCATGGTCGCCAATCGCTTCCTTGGTGAACGCGATCTGGCGATGGCTGCGCGCCTCGAGATTGCGCAGGAACGGATTGAGCACCGCCGACGAATAGAAGCCGGTCGGCGAGAATTTGTGCAACAGCACGTCGCCGTCGTCCAATTCCATCAACCGCGATTTCCATCCCGCCGGGATCGGGCTTTCCTGAGTCAGCAAGGGGCGCGTTCCAAACTGGAACATGATCGCCCCAAGTTCGGGATTGTCGATCCAATTGTTCCACTCGTCGAGCCGCCAGACGCCGCCGGCCATCACGATTGGCACCGTATCGGCGATGCCGCCGTCGCGCATCACATCGCGCAATTCCTTGACGCGCGGATAAGGATCCTGGGGGCTTCGCGGATCTTCGGCGTTGGACAGGCCATTGTGCCCACCCGCAAGCCACGGGTCTTCGTAGACCACCGCACCGAGCAGGTGCGGCACCTTGGCATAAGCGCGCTTCCAGAGCGCGCGGAAGGCGCGTCCGGAACTGACGATGGGGAGGTAATTGACGCCGTAATTCGCCGCGATTTCGCTGAGGCGATAGGGCATACCGGCGCCGCAGGTGACGCCTGCGACCTTGCCTTTTGTGCGTTCCAGCACGCCTTCGAGCACGCGCTGCGCACCGCCCATTTCCCACAGCACATTGATGTTGATCGCGCCCTTGCCGCCGGCAAGGTCATAAGCCCGTTCGACCTGCGCAACCGCACCATCGATGGCATATTGGACCAGTTCTTCATGACGTCCGCGCCGGGTCATTTCCTGATAAACCTGCGGGATGATCCGGCCTTCGGGATCGTAGCTGTCGGCATTGACCGCGCTGACCGTCCCGATGCCGCCCGCCGCCGCCCAGGCACCCGAACTCATGTGATTGGTTGCCGAGACGCCCTTGCCGCCTTCGACCAGCGGCCACACTTCGCGGCCGGCATATTGAATGGGCTTCAGGCCCTTGAACACACATTCTCTCCCGATATTTCGCCGACCCTATACGAATGGCCGGTCGCTTTGGCTGCAAAAATCAGCCGAGCGGCTGAAGCACATAGTCCAGCGCGATGTCGACCGCCGGGGCGGACTGCGTAATCCGACCGACGCTGATGTAATCGACGCCGGTTTCGGCGATCGCACGGATTGTGTCCAGGTTGACCCCGCCGGACGCCTCGAGCGGAACGCGGCCAGCGACCAATGCCACTGCCTCGCGCAGCGTCGCTGGCGCCATATTGTCGAGCAACAGGCGTTGCGCCCCAGCACCGAGCGCGGGTTCGATCTGGTCGATCCGGTCGACCTCGACCTGGATCTGCAACCCGGTGCCCGCTGCCACCGCGGCCTTGACGGCGGCCTCGACCGATCCGGCAACGCCGACATGGTTGTCCTTGATCAGCACGCCGTCGTCGAGCCGCATCCGGTGATTTTCCGCCCCGCCCATTCGCGCCGCATATTTGTCGAGCAGGCGAAGGCCGGGGATGGTTTTGCGCGTGTCGAGCAACGTCGCGCCGGTGCCCGCAATCGCATCGACATAACGCCGGGTCAGGGTCGCAATTCCCGACAAATGCTGCAGCGTGTTCAGCGCGGAGCGTTCGGCGGTCAGCATGGCACGCGCATGTCCCTCAAGAGTCATCAGAAGCCCCCCTGCCGGCAGCTCGTCGCCGTCCTGGGCTTGGCAGCTGATGTGGACTTCGCGGTCCAGCGCTCGGAAAAATGCGACGGCTAATTCGATTCCGGCCACCACGATTGGTTCGCGGCAGTTCATCTCCGCCTTGAAGCGCGCGTCGGCATCGATGGTCGCGTTGCTGGTGACATCACCGCCTGATCCCATGTCTTCGGCCAGGACGCGGCGGACGAAGTCCTTGAGGTCGAAATGAGTCAGCGCCCCGGCGCCATCGAGAACCAAATCGGCACTTGCCATTGCAGTCTCCCCTATCGCCCCTCCCCTAGGTGACGGCGAGGGGTCGAGACAAGCCGTCATGAGGCGCTGTCAGCGTGTTCATTGACGACCGTTCGCCAATGGTCGCCATCCTGCCGGAAGCGCTGACGGTCGCCGGACGCGAACCCCCTGCCCTTCCAGGTCTGGACGGTCAGCAGGACATCGCGACCGTCGATCTCGATCCGGTTGAAGCTCTGATCCT
>JBDTMR010000186.1:0-2814 GCA_039934175.1 Sphingomicrobium sp. | reverse complement strand
TCGCCTTCTGGATGCGGCTGTCGATCGAGACCTACCCGGGCATTCGCTCGACCTACGTCATCTTGCCCACCGCGCTGAGCGGCCATGGCCTGGTAGTCCTGGGTTTCCTGCTCTCCCGGCTGCCCTATGACCGGCTGAGCCTGGCGATGGGGTTCACGGCCAATGTGCTGTGGAGCTATTTTCTCTATTTCTACGCCGAGCGAACGATCCGCCAGCGGATCGCCATCGTCCCGTTCGGAGCGATCCAGGGACTTAACGAGATCGACGGCGTTGACTGGCACAAATTGAGGCGACCCCGGCTCCAGGACAGCGCCGGCTGCAATGCGATCGTCGCCGATTTCGCCGCCGACCTGCCCGACGAGTGGGAAGCGTTTTTGGCCGACGCTGCGCTGGACGGGCGGATCGTTTATCAGGTCAAGCAATTGTCGGAATCGCTGACCGGGCGGGTCGAGCTTGGCCATCTGTCGGAGAATAGCTTCGGCTCTCTGCTGCCGGCGCGCGGCTATTTCTACCTGAAGTCGTTGGGGGACTTCCTGTTTGCGCTGCTGCTGCTGCCATTGGCGCTGCCGGTGATGGCAATCGCCGCTTTGGCCATCCGCGCTGAAGGGCCGGGGCCGGTCCTGTTCCGCCAGGCGCGCATCGGCTACGCCGGGAAACGCATCACGGTGTACAAATTCCGGACCATGAAGCCGGTGTCGATCGAGGACGAGCGGCGGGCGGCGATGACCAGCGAGGACGACGAGCGGATCACCCGCGTCGGTCGGTTCCTGCGCACCACGCGGATCGACGAGCTGCCGCAGATCTTCAACATCTTGCAATGGCAGATGAGCTGGATCGGCCCGCGGCCCGAGGCCGAAGTGTTGTCGATCTGGTACACCAGCGAGCTGCCCTTCTACCGCTATCGCCACGTCGTGAAGCCGGGCATTTCGGGCTGGGCGCAGGTTAACCAGGGCCACGTCGCCGAGGTCGCCGACGTCCACTACAAGCTCCACTACGACTTCTATTACATCAAATATTTCTCGCCCTGGCTCGATCTTTTGATCTTGTTCCGGACGGTGAAGACGGTCATGAGCGGGTTCGGCGCGCGCTAGGGCAGCGGCAGAAAAGCCATATTGGCGCACGCTATTTCCAAGAATAAGCGCGGGCATTAAGCGTTTCCCCCGGGGGGCGAATGAATCGTCGCAATGTGTTGAAGGCTGCGGTTGCGGCTGGGGCCTTGGTCAGCCCGGCCAACGCTGGGCGGTGGCTTGCAGGGGCTCAAGCGCGGCGCCCGCGCTTTGGTGACTTGGCATGGCCGAGCGAAGCGCAGTGGCGTGAGCTGAATGCGGCCGTTTCCAATCGGCTAATTCGGCCTGTGTCTCCGCTCCGGCAGTGCGCGGGCAGCACTTCCCGGACGAATTGCGAGGCTTTGTTTCGAAACCTCGCCAACCCTTATCTAATCCGCGATGATCCCGGGCTCACGCAAACATTGGGTTGGGTCGACGGATGGGTCTCCAATCCCAGCAGCTTTGCAGTAGCTGCCCAAAGTGCGGCCGATGTCGCGGCTGCGGTTCGCTTTGCGAAGCGGCACAATTTGCGACTTGCGGTCAAGGGCGGCGGTCATAGTTACCAAGGCACGTCCAATGCGCCCGACTCGCTGCTTATCTGGACGCGAAATCTGACGAATATCCGGATGCATCAGGATTTCCGGCCGCAAAGTTGCGGCCAGTCTGAGGGGCCGGCCGTCAGCCTTGGCGCAGGGCTTGTTTGGCAAGAAGCCTATGATGCGGTGACGACGCGCGGCGGCCGCTACGTCCAGGGTGGCGGCTGCAGCACGGTCGGCGTCGCGGGCCTGATCTCGAGCGGCGGGTTCGGGACCTATTCAAAGGGGTTCGGAACCGCTGCGTCGCATATGCTCGAAGCGGAAGTCGTTACCGCTGACGGTGAGATCCGAACCGTTAACCGGTGCCGGGATCCCGACCTATTCTGGGCTCTGAAGGGTGGGGGCGGGAGTAGCTTCGGAGTGATTACCCGCGTGACACTACGCACGCATGCGTTGCCGACCGAAGTCGGAGTCGTGAATGCCGATCTCAAGGCCGCCAATCCGCAGGCGTTCGCCGAGCTGATCGACCTTGCGATGGACTTCTGCCGTCGCCGCTTGCTCACTCCTCATTGGGGTGAGCAGATCATTTTTGGGCCGCAGAATGTGATGCAAATCCGGACGGAATTTCAGGGTCTCAGCCGGGCTGAGGCCGCCACCGTCTGGGACGAATTCTTTGACGCCGTTCGCTCGCGGCAACAAGTGATTTCGTTGAGCCCGATCACGGTCGTTTCAACCCTCGCGCGCAAGGGATGGGATCCCGAGTTTCTGCGAACAATTCCAGACACGATCTTGAGCGACACACGACCGGGCAGCCCAGCGGGTAATATTTACTGGGCGGGCGATGCCGGTCAGGTTGCCCAGTTCATCCATGGCTTTGCGTCGGTTTGGCTACCCGCGGTCTTGCTCGAGGCGCGCGCGCGCGCGCGACTGGTAAGTGCTTTGGCGCAAGCCGCGTCGCTGTGGAAGGTCAGCCTTCACCTCAACAAGGGGCTTGCGGGCGCGACCAGGCAAGTGACCGATGCCGCGCGCGATACGGCGACCAATCCGGCGGTCGTGGACGCTTTTGCTTTGGCTATTCTCGGAGCGGAAGAAACGTCCGCTTATCCAGGAATCCGCGGCCACGAACCAAAACTTGAACTGGCGCGAGACCAGGCCGCGCGCGTCAGGGCTGCCGCCCGGCCCATTCGGGAATTAGTGGCGGCGCCAGCCTCTTATCTCTCGGAGAGCGACTA
>JBDTMR010000185.1:0-2823 GCA_039934175.1 Sphingomicrobium sp. | reverse complement strand
GACGATGTCCGGATCACGCGGGTCGGTCGTTTTCTCCGCCAAAGCCGCCTCGACGAACTTCCGCAAATCTTCAACATCCTGCGCGGCGAGATGAGCTTCATCGGGCCGCGACCGGAGGCCGAAGTGCTGTCGTCCTGGTATACCGGCGACGTTCCCTTTTATCGCTATCGCCATGTCGTGAAACCGGGCATCACCGGCTGGGCGCAGGTCAACCAGGGGCACGTCGCGACGGTCGAGGAAATCAACGAGAAGTTGCAGTACGACTTCTTCTACATCAAATATTTTTCGCCATGGCTGGACCTCCTTATCGTGTTCCGGACGTTGAAGGTCATGCTTACGGGATTTGGGTCGCGCTGAGGGGCGAGTCGGCCAGGAAATAAGGATTATTCTTGGCGGTTATCAATGCGATCGGAACGGCAACGCCGGGCCACGACATCCATCTTGCCTTCGTCGACTGGGCGAGCGCGCAGGTCGACGATCCGCGACGCCGCAAGCTGTTCCAGCGAATGGTCGAGCGATCCGGGATCGAGCATCGCTATTCGATTCTCCCGCATGCCAAGGGCGGCGGTAGCCCGGTCGATCCAGGCGGCTATTATGCCACGAACCCGCTGCCATCCACGGCCGAGCGGATGCGGACCTACGCAGACCATGCCCCAAAGCTGGCGTTGCAGGCGATCGCCAACCTGGCGCGTCAGCACGACATTGCCGGAATCACCCACTTGGTGGTCGCCAGCTGCACCGGTTTCATCGCGCCCGGGATCGACCAGATCATCGCGCGCGCGCTCGGCCTTTCGGGCAGCGTCGAGCGCATGCTGATCGGGTTCATGGGATGCTATGCCGCCGTGACGGCGCTCAGGACCGCGCGCCATATCGTCCGGTCCGATCCTGCGGCGCGCGTTCTGGTGGTGACTGTCGAATTGTCGACGCTTCACCTTGAAGAAACACATGAAATCGAGCCGCTGCTCGCAATGCTTCAGTTCGCCGACGGTGCTGCTGCCGCATTGGTAACGGCAACCGGACCGGGACTGGCGATCGAACGCGGCTTCTCCATGACGCTCGATCAGTCTGATGAATTGATCCGCTGGGACATCGGCAATCAGGGGTTCGTCATGCGCCTGTCGGGCGAGGTTCCTGGCCGAATCGGCGAGGCGCTGACGACGCATGAAGGTCGATCGGCGGTAGTCGGCGGCGCCGATGTCGCGACCATTGACAGCTGGGCGGTTCATGCCGGCGGTCGTTCGATCCTCGATGCTGTCGAACATGGGCTGGGACTGGCACCGACCGCGCTTGAATCGTCGCGCGGCGTGCTGCGCGACAGCGGCAACATGTCCTCGGCGACCCTGATGTTCGTCCTCGCCCGCGAATTTCCGAAACTTCCCGGCAGCGGCGTCGCGCTCGCCTTCGGGCCAGGTCTGGCGGCGGAAGGCTTTCATTACGGCTGGATCGATTGATGTTGCCCAACCGCGTCATCGCCGAGGAGCGGATGGATGCCGAGGATTTGCCCGCCGATGTCTACGCCAAGGTGCTTGCCGACCTTTCGAAAGTGAACGCCTGGACGATGGCGCAGCGCCCGACGCTCGCCTTTCTCGAACGAGCGGTTGGCGAGCGAAAATCGTTTCGCTTGCTCGATGTCGGCTTCGGCCATGGCGACATGCTTCGGCGGATCGCACGCTGGGCGAAAAAGCGCGACGTTGCCTGCGAGCTGGTCGGGGTGGATTTGAACGCGCGCAGTGAGTCCGTTGCACGCGCAGCCACTCCATCTGATTTTCCAATCCGCTACGTCACCGGCGATTACCGCGATCAGGCCGGGCCGTTCGACTTCATCGTCTCAAGCCTCGTCGCGCACCACATGAGCGACGACCAGCTCCTCGAATTCCTCCGTTTCATGACCGATCGCGCGCACATCGGCTGGCTGGTCAACGACCTCCACCGCCACGGCTTTTCCTATATGGGTTACCCATTGCTCGCGCTGATCATGGGCTGGCACGAGATTGTCCGCCAAGACGGCCGATTGTCGATCGCGCGCTCCTATCGCCCAGATGAATGGCGCGCCGTTCTCGCTTCTGCAGATGTCGACGGCGCGCAGGTCGAGCGCTTTTTCCCGTTCCGCCTGTCGGTGTCATGGCTCCGCTGATTGTCGGCGCGGGCCCGGCCGGTTGCGCCGCCGCGATCATGCTCGCGCGCGCCGGTGCATCACCGCTCATTCGCGAACAGACGTCGGTCACTGGCGACGCGCTATGCGGCGGGTTCCTCAGTTGGCGCACCCGCCAGTCGCTCGACGCGCTGGGCATCGACGCGGCGGCCTTGGGCGGTCACAAGGTGACAAGGGTCGTGCTTTATTCCGGTCACAGGAGTGCCAGCGCCCCGCTCCCGGCGCCCGGCATCGGCCTGTCGCGCCGCCACCTCGACACCGTCATGCTCGCCCGTGCGATGGACGACGGCGCACGCATCGAGCGCGGCATCCGCCTGCTCGCGGTAGAGTCCGACGGCACTGCGCGCTTCGACCATGGCGAGGCGATCGATCCCGACAGTCTCTTTTTCGCCAACGGAAAGCATGACGTCCGCGGCCTGCCGCGCCGCGAGGCAAGAAGCGGCGGCGATCTTTCGATCGGCATCCGTCTCCGTCTCGGGCCCCATCCCGCGCTTACGGAAATGATCGGCGACCGGATCGAACTCCACTTGTTCGACCGCGGCTATGGCGGCCTCATCCTGCAGGAAGACGGAACCGCCAATTTGTGCATGGCAGTGCGCAAGTCGGCGTTAGCCACGTTCGGCGGCCAGCCACTTGCGCTTCTCGACCATCTCGCTTCTCGCGACGATCCC
>JBDTMR010000184.1:0-2855 GCA_039934175.1 Sphingomicrobium sp. | reverse complement strand
CGCCGCCCTTAGACTAGGCGGAGCGTTTCGACCAATATTGAAATGTCTTGCGGTGGAGCCGATCGATCAGCTTGCGGGCGTCGGGCCCTTCCCAACTTCCGCGATGGCGATGTTTTTCAGCACCGCCGGCGACCCACCAGCCTTGGCCTGGCAGGCCGTCGGACTGGCGCACGACCAGCACGGCGAGTTCAGGCTCTCCGCGCGCGTCGGCGTCCGCATCTACCGCATCAAGCACCGCGCACAACGCCCGCATCTTGGGGCGCGAGAAGGCATAGCCGAGGTGGCCGAGCAATTCAGAGTAGGTGATCGCGCTGCCGGCCCTCGCGCTCGCGATCAGGTGCGCGCGAACCTCGTCGGGGGCGGCGAGACTCATCGACCCACGCGATTCACTTGGGCTGTTCGGCGACCGGCGTCAGTTCAAAAACCTGCAGCTTCGCGCCGTCCTGCGGCCACGGAATAACGAGGCGCCAGACGAAGGGGCCGATTCGCTCAAGCACGCCTGCCATGTCCCGTTTGGGATCATCGCCATAGGCTTTGACCTCCTCCTCATTGCCCAGCGACAGGCTGCCCAGGAAGACGAGCCGTTTCGGATTATCATCTTCCCAAAGCCGCCCAGCCGGCCGGGTACTCCCGGTCTGCTTGACGATGGTCAGCAGGTCGCCCTCGACCTCGACATAGCAGAAGAACGGTTTGAAGCGTTCGAACGCCGGTTTTGCGCGCACGGTCGAGCCCAATGACACGACTCGGCAACGATAACTTCCCGGCGTCGGGGCCGGACGCGCGAGCGCCGCATCCTGCTTGAGCAACGCGCCTTCTTCGCGGATCGCAGACGCGAAATTGCGCCGCGCATCGGCAAGACCTGCCGCCCAGGCACCCGATGTATTGGCAAGACGTTCCTGATCGGCGTTGCTCGCAATGCGCAGCCAGGCGTCGGATTTGGTCGGTCCCGCGACCGTCACGCTCGGCACCGGTTTCTTGCCGCCTGGCGCGACGCAACCGCCGACGGCAAGAACCGCAAGCGCCAATCCCATTGCGTTTCCAACCTTCAACACCGCGAACACCCTCTTTCTAGCCGGAGTCGCACCGAACCCGCTCCAGAGTGACAAAGCTCGCTCCGCGAAGCAACCAACGTCGAAGTCACCTTGTTCGTTGACTTGGTGAATGTCGCCGCTAGGCCAACGCGCGATGAATGGACAAGGGCCCGCCGGCAAAACCCTGACGAAGACCCAGCGCGCCGGCATTGCTTATGGCATCGCCGCCTACGGTCTGTGGGGCGTCATGCCGATCTATTTCAAGCAGATCGCGAGCGTCCCGGCGATCGACATCGTCGCGCACAGGATTGTCTGGTCGCTGGTCGTGCTCGTCGTCCTGCTGACGCTGTCAAAGGCTTGGTCGCAGGTCACGGCGGCAGTTCGCCAGCCAAAGATCTTCGCATTGCTCGCGCTGACCGCAATCCTCATCGCGATCAACTGGCTGCTCTACGTCTTTGCGATCAACAACGGCCATATCCTCGCAGGCAGCCTCGGCTATTTCCTCAACCCCCTTGCCAATATCCTGCTCGGCCGGTTCGTCCTCAAGGAACGGCTCGACCGGCGGCAGTGGCTTGCGGTCGGAATTGCGGGCGCGGGGATTGCCGTCCTTGCCACCGGCGCCCTCGATACATTGTGGATCAGCCTGGTGCTTTGCTTCAGTTTCGGCACCTACGGCCTTCTCCGAAAGATCGTCAGCGTCGACTCGCTCGCCGGCCTAAGCATCGAAACCGCATTGCTCTTCCCGATCGCGCTTGGCTGGCTGCTGGTTGGCGGCGTGGCAGGTGTTGGGATGTTCGATCATGCCGGCAGTCTGACGCCGCTGCTGATGGCGGCGGGCATCGTATCGACCATTCCCCTGCTCTGTTTCACGGCGGCGGCGCGGCGGTTGAATTATTCGACGGTCGGGATGCTGCAGTTCCTTGCGCCGTCGCTGCAATTCCTTCTTGCCGTGGCGGTCTACGGCGAAACGTTGACGGTGCCGCACATGATCGCCTTTGCGTCCATATGGACGGCGCTTGCGCTGTACGTTTCCTCGATCATTCGACAGCGGCGCCAGGCCCGAAACTGCCCGGAGCTAGGCGAAGCCTGAACCAGCACCTATATTGCCGGTCATGTTGAATATCGTCTCGATCATCATCGGCCTCGTCGCCATTCCCCTGGCATTAGTTGCCTTCATCCCGTTGCTCGGGTGGTTGAACTGGCTTGTCATCCCACTCGCCATCATCGGCGCGGGAGTCGGATTCCTTGGCAATGGGACGACCGGCCGTAATATCAACATCTTCGTCATTATCGTCGGGGTGATCCGGCTGTCGCTGGGCGGCGGATTGTTTTGACCCAGGCGAGAGCGAGCCGACTCCAATCCGGAATTTGGCACCGAGCTTAGCAAACGGATGGTCCAATTCGGATCAATCCCCTATGTTCTGAAACGAGTTGCGTTCGTTTATCATGTGGCTGCCGAGAGAGAGGTGGCAGAATGACAGAAACGCAGCGCCCGGAACGAGTGCCACTTAGCTGCGATGTCGAATTCCGGCGGCATGGCGATGCCCGTTACCGGGTCGACCTCATCGATTTTTCCCGCGAGGGCTGCTGCATTGCGCCGCCGATCCGGCTAGAGCCGGGTGCCAGCGTCTGGCTTCGCATTCCCGATATGGAGGCGACCCACGGGACGGTCGCCTGGGTCCGCGAATGGCGCGTCGGCGTGAAGTTCGACCGCCCTTTTCACTCGGCGGTGTTCAACCTCATCGTCGCGCGATTATCGAACCCCAGCGCTCACTGACGTCCTATCGCTCCCTGACGTAACGACCCGGCGCATCCTCGATCGCC
>JBDTMR010000183.1:0-2893 GCA_039934175.1 Sphingomicrobium sp. | reverse complement strand
TCATGCCTGAAGTCATTTTCCCTGGTCCCGAAGGTCGTCTCGAAGGCCGTTTCACACCTGGTCCGCGTCCGCGCGCGCCTGTTGCGATGGTCCTCCACAGTCACCCGCAGGCTGGTGGAACGATGAACAACAAGATCGTCCAGATGCTGCACAAGGACTTTGTCCGGCGCGGCTTTGCGACTCTACGCTTCAATTTCCGGGGAGTCGGGCGCAGCCAGGGCACCTTCGATAATGGAATCGGAGAATTATCCGATGCCGCCAGTGCGCTCGACTGGGTGCAGCAAATTCATCCGGAAGCCGAGCAGACGTGGATTGCCGGTGTCAGTTTCGGCGCGTGGATCGGCATGCAACTTCTCATGCGCCGTCCCGAGATCAAGGGTTTCATCTCGATCGCACCGCCCGCCAACATGTATGATTTCAGCTTCCTTGCTCCGTGCCCATCGTCCGGGATCATCATCCAGGGCGAAGCGGATGAGGTCGTGACGCCGAGCGCCGTCCAGAAGCTAGTCGACAAGCTTCGCACCCAGAAGCATATCACCATCCATCATGACACGATCCCTGGCGCGAACCATTTCTTCGCGGACGAGCTCCCGTTGCTGATGAAGTCGGTTGACGATTACCTCGATATGCGCCTGAGTCAGGATTTCTCGGGCCGCTAGACCGTCCAGATTGCGACATTGGCGATCAGTACAATCGCAGCGGCCACCATCAGGATTCCGCGCTTGCGGTCATCTTTTCGTCGCCAAGCTACGTAACCGCCGAAAATGAGAAGAAACGCGGCCAGCATGGCGAGCGCTAGTGCGGCGTTGGCGACGGTCTGCACGTTGCTCCCCTTTCACGAAGGCTTAACCCCTCGTCGCTCATAACGCGATCCATGACCCGCGACGAGCGAGAACAGCGCCTTGACGAGGCATTTGAACGGATCGAGATGACGATCCTGCCGTGCATTGCGATGATGCTCGACACGTTGCTCGATGCGTCCGCCAACATGGCCGAAACAGATCCCAAGGCGCTCGCCGCCGAATTGCAGACGCTCGCGGCTGAGCTTGAAGAGCTGACGCGCGCCGTCGAACGGTCGAGTCCGGTGCATGTCGATCCGGGCGAATATCGGACTGCGGCCGCCTAAATCCGTTCAACCATCCGCTGGTGTAGATCGGGGTCGATATTTCCTCCTGACAAGATGATGACGCTGCCGTCCGGCAGGTCGGCTTTACCCGCAAGCATCGCGGCAAGCGCGACCGCCCCACCCGGCTCGACCACCAGTCCATGGTTTTCGAACGCCCAGCGGATTGCCGCGACAACCTCACCATCGTCGACGAACGTGACCTGTGCCGCTCGTCCGCGAAGAATACCAAACGTGATCGGCGAAACTCGCGGCGTTTGCAGGGCGTCGCAGAGCGTTTGGGGCGGGTTGGGCCCGACCGGCACAATCGAACCGACGGCGAGCGACTTTGCCATATCGTCCCAGCCGAAGGGCTCGACGCCGACGATCGCGGACTGTGGGCAGGCCAGCGCTATCCCGGCGGCAAAACCACCGCCACCAACCGGGATCGCGATCGCGGGAGGAGGATGGGCACCCGCTTCCTGCAATTGTGCCAGAATCTCCAAGCCAGCGGTCCCTTGGCCAGCGACGATGGCAGGATCGTCGAAGCTGGGCACCACGATTGCGCCCGTTTCCGCGGAAATTCTTGCGGAGATTTCCTCACGACTTTCGGTTATCCGGTCATAGAAAATGATCTCGGCGCCATGGGCCCGCGTTCCCTCGATTTTGAGCGTTGGCGCATCGGCAGGCATGACGATGACCGCCGGAATACCGAGACGACGCGCGGCGATCGCGACGCCTTGGGCATGATTGCCCGACGAGAATGCGACGACGCCTGGGGCGCGATCGGCTTGATCCAGTTGCAAGAGCCGATTGGTCGCGCCGCGCAACTTGAACGCACCGCCGGTCTGCAGATTCTCGCATTTCAGCCAGATTTTCCGCGATAAAATTCGTGTTTCGATCAGCGGCGTTTTGATTACATGGCCTTCGATCCGCGCTGCCGCCTCAAGGACTTGTTCGTGTTTCACCTCCAACACCAAGCCTAACTCCTCGAAAAAACGTCACAAACGCCCGGCGATGCATATTTTGCGATCAGTCGTCGGCCCCGGCGGCGGATGTTTCCAAAAAACCTTTACTTGGCGGCAAGCGAACCATATATCGCGCCTCCGCTGCCCCATGGGACTTCCAACCGCAAGGCAGCTTTCTCGAACTACCCGTTGGAGGTCCCTTGAATTGCACAAGCACGATAGCGCGCTGGGGCTAGCAATTGCCCACCGACCGGTCCAGCCGGTCACGCTTCTCCGTCCGCATGCCGCCAAGCGTGCTGCCCGCTTCTTTCACGAGAAGTTTCCGGGAAAGTCGCTCTATGCGGTGAAGGCGAACCCGTCGCCGGAACTGCTCGAGATTCTGTGGGACGCCGGCATTACCCATTATGACGTTGCGTCGCTCGGCGAAGTGCGTCTGGTTGCGGCCACCCTCCCTGAGGCGACCTTGTGTTTCATGCACCCGGTCAAGGCCGAGGAGGCGATTGCCGAGGCCTATTTCAAGCATGGCGTGAAGACGTTCAGCCTCGATACCATCGAGGAGCTGGAAAAGATCGTCCGCGCCACTCGCGGAGCCAGCGATCTCAACCTGCTGGTGCGCCTTCGCGTGAGTTCGGATCATTCCAAGCTCAGCCTGGCCGCCAAGTTCGGTGCCGAGCCCCACGAAGTGAAATCCCTGCTAATGGCAGCGCGCCAGGCATCGGACGCGCTCGGAATCTGCTTTCATGTCGGCAGCCAGGCGATGAGCCCGGCAGCCTATGCCGAAGCCATGGGCCGGGTCCGGGACGCCATCGTCGAAGCGGCGGTC
>JBDTMR010000182.1:0-3026 GCA_039934175.1 Sphingomicrobium sp. | reverse complement strand
GAAATGGGAAAACGGGCCGGCGCGGCCGTTGAGGCGGCGTTAGGTCTGGCCCTTGGTCAAGTCAATATGGGGAATCAGGTAGCGGTTTCCACCCCGACCCACAGGATCGTCGCCAAAAGTCCGGCGAGTAGCAATGACGCCGCCCCGATCAGCCGAACATAAGGCGCGACCATGGCAACGCTATGCGCGGCCAACCGTCGGTGCTGTCGGGGCAGCACAAGCATCAGGAGCGCGGTCAACGCCAGGAATGCACCGATTACTCGAAACCCCGGTGGAAAGGGGAGGAAAGGCGCTGCGACGGCAAAGGAAACACCAATCGCGAACCGGACCATCGCCTCGACCAGATTGGCGCGGGGCGTTTGGGCAAAGCCTTCGAGAAAATGGCGCGCTGCGGCAGGACGAACGATCGCAGCAATGCCAAGCAACGCCAAATAGACTATTGCCAGCCAAAGGATGACGAAGGCGCTTGTCAGCAGCACCGCCATCTAGAACGGCCGGACGATGACCAGTACGACGATGATCGCTGCCGCGATTCCGGGAATTTCATTCATGATCCTGAGCGTCCGGTTTTCAAGCGGACGCATGCCCTTGGCGAGCTTCTTTCCGTAAGCCGTGATCCAGCCCTGGTAACCGGTCAACAAGACGACGACGGCGAATTTGGCGATAAACCAGCCTTCGTGAAACGCGCCAAGATGGACCGCGAGCATCAGGCCCAACACCCAGACGATGAGCATTGCAGGGGCAAGGATGATCGTCCGGGTACGATCCTCGCGCTCGATCCACTGGCGGTCCTCGGCCGAACCGGGCGAGGTGGCATGATGATAGACGTAGAAGCGCGGCAGCAGGAACAGCCCGGCCATCCAGAAGATGACGAAGGTGACATGGGCCGCCTTTACCCAAAGGTAAGCGGCACCGAGGAATCCGACGAATTCGTTCATCACCGCCCCTTCACCAGCGCGACCAGTTCCTCGACATGGGCAATCGAGGTTTCCTTACCGATGCCGTGGCCGAGATTGAAGATGTGCGGGCGCTCAGCCAGCGCGTCAAGCACGCGGGCAACGCCGTTGCGCAACGGTTCGCCGCCGGCAAGCAGCGCGAGCGGATCGAGATTGCCCTGAACCGGCATGCCATCGGGTAGATTGCGGTGCGCCCAGACAGGGTCGACGGTCTCGTCGAGGCCGATCGCATCGACGCCGGTTTCGCGCGCATAGGCGCCCAGTTTGCCACCGGCGCCCTTGGGAAACCCGATGATAGGGACGGTCGGGTGACGCTTCTTGAGTTCGCTGACGATCCACGCATTGCGCGCAACGACATAACGTTCGAATTGCGACGGGGAGAGGCTGCCGGCCCAACTGTCGAACAATTGGACGGCATCGACACCTGCCTCGATCTGGCCTGAGAGATAATCGACCGTGACCCGGGCGATCATGTCGAGGATGGCGTCCATCTTGCCCGGATCGGCATAGCCAAGAGTTCGCGCCTCGGCCTGTTCGCGGCTGCCTTGTCCGGCAATCATGTAGGTGGCAACTGTCCACGGACTTCCCGCAAAGCCAAGGAAGGTGGAGGCGGGAGCAAGCTGCGCCTTGACCAGCCGGACCGTCTCGTAAATCGCGTCGAGGCGCTCCATCGCCGGCTTGAGATCGCGAATCCGCGCTTCGGCCATGCGCGGCGCAAGGCGTGGGCCCTCGCCCGCTTCGAACCACAGGTCCTGGCCGATCGCATAGGGGACGATCAGGATGTCGGAAAACAGGATCGCGCCGTCAAAGGCGAAGCGACGCAACGGTTGCAACGTGACATCGGCGGCCGCGGCACTGTCGTAGACAAGCTCGAGGAATCCACCCTTGTCGGCGCGCAGGGCGCGATATTCTGGCAGGTAGCGGCCGGCCTGGCGCATCAGCCACATCGGTGCAGGATCACGTCGCTGGCCGCGCAGAACGGCGAGCAATGGCTGGTCGACAGGTTCCGATCCGAGAGGCGAAGTCGCCACCTCTTTCTCCCTTATATATTAGAAGAGATTCTTAGATTGAGATTGATATTGGTCGCTTGATAGCGGGGTTTAGTCGCGCATCCCGACTTTGCCAACAGAGCGCCGCAACAATGAATCGCGCAAATCCGGCGAGTCGCGATGATTCGCTCCCATGATTCACAACTGTGTTGGTCGCGGTCATGGGCTGTGGATAGCGTGGGGGCGAGGCAATGGAGAGTGCGGAACAGCCGATCGGACTTGGCCTGCCCCCAGATTCGCGGCTAGGCGACTCACCGACTTATCCACAAGGTTGTCCTTTTCTCGATGTCGATCGTTCTCGCCTCCTCCAGTCCCATCCGCCGCTCGATGCTCGAAGCCGCTGGCGTGCCCCTGCTCATCGATCCGGCGCAGGTCGACGAGGATTCGATCAAGCAGGACCATGACGGCGATGATCGAGCGCTTGCGGCGGCGCTGGCTGAGGCCAAGGCGCTGGAAACCGCGTCCCGCCTCTCGGAAAATTGGGTAATTGGCGGTGATTCGCTGGTCAGCGTCGAAGGTCGCCGTTTCGACAAGCCGCGCGACCGGGCCGATGCCGAAGCGCATCTCCGCGCATTTTCCGGCAGGGAAATGATTCTCACCAGCGCGGTCGCGCTGGCCCGGGATGGCGCGGTCGAATGGTCGTGCGCGGATCAGGCCCGGCTGCAAGTGCGACATTATAGTGACTCTTTCATCCACAATTATCTCGACGCCGAATGGCCCGCGATTTCCTATTGCGTCGGCGTGTTCCGGATGGAGGGCCGCGGGATCCAGCTGTTCGAACGGATCGAGGGAAGTCACTTCACCATCCTGGGACTTCCATTGATGCCCCTGATCGCTGCCCTCCGGGAGCGCGATCTGGTGGCGTCATGACGTCATCGGCGACGCCATCGACAGAGGGTGGGGCCGGTTTTGCCCATGTCATCGGCGACCCGATTGCGCACAGCAAGTCGCCGATCATTCACCGCTTCTGGCTCGACGCGCTGGGAATCGACGGCGATTATTCGGCGGTCCAGGTGCCGCG
>JBDTMR010000181.1:0-3032 GCA_039934175.1 Sphingomicrobium sp. | reverse complement strand
AGCAGCCGCGCGACCTGGGTCTGGAATTCGAACAATACCTGCAACGTGCCCTGCGCGATTTCCGGCTGGTAAGGCGTGTAGGCGGTGAGGAATTCGCCGCGCTGGATGATGTGATCGACGCTTGCCGGGACGTGATGCTTGTACGCGCCGCAGCCCAGGAAGAAGGGCACCTCGCCTGCCACCATATTCTTGCGCGCCATTGCCGACAGCTGGCGTTCGACCGACATTTCGGGGGCGTGCATCGGCAGATCGTGGATCGGCCCCTTGAGTCGCGCCTCTTCGGGAACATCGCAGAACAGCTCGTCGACCGACGCGGCCCCGATCTTGTCGAGCATCGCGCTGCGGTCGGCATCGCTCAGCGGCAAATAACGCATTATTTCGGCTTTCTCATGATGAAGCGGAGGCGAACATAGTCGGCATTTGCCGTGCCGACGCGCGCGGCGACGGCATCGGCGATGGATTTGCGCTGGTCGTGCGGTACGCCTGCGCGGTCGAGCCAGCCGGCGCGAAAAGTCAGCACCCAGGCCGCGACGCCTTGGTCGAGCGCGGTCGGCCGGTCGATCAATTGCGCGTCGATATCGATAAATCCGGCGGCGTCGTAGATGGCGACGAATTGGTCGATGGTGGGATACCAGTTGGAAGCGAAGGTCGGCGGACCGAAGCCCCGCTCGACCAGCACATCGTCAAGCGTCTCGCGCAGATGGGCAAGATTACCCGCTCCGCCCATTTCCCCGGCAAACCGCCCTTCCCATTTCAAGGCAAACCAGATGGCGCGGGCCGCGCGCTCCTTGTCCAGCACCCAATGCAAGGTGGCGTTGGAGAAAGCGGCATCGAAGGCTTCGGCGAATTTCAAATCGGCCGCGTCCATCAGGCGGGCGTCGAGCCCCTTGGCCTTGGCTGCGGCGACCATCGACAAACTGTTGTCGATGCCGACCACGTCGGCGCCGCGTTCCTTGATCTTGAGTGTCAGCGTGCCGTCGCCGCAACCGACGTCGAGGATATGCTCGCCCGGCTGCGGATCGAGCAGGTTGAGCGCGGCCTGCCCGAGCGCGGGCACGAAGCCGCCGACGCGAGCATAATCTGCCGCATCCCACTGGGACGTCGAGGCGGGGGCATCGCTCAAAGGGTGTCGCAATAGGCCTTGTAGGCGGCTTCATCCATCAGGCCGTCCAGCTCGGACGTGTCCGACAGCTTCATCGTGAAAAACCAGCCATTGCCCTCGGGATCCGAATTGATCAGCGAGGGATCCTCGGCGATCGCGCCATTGCCCTGGATGACTTCGCCCGACACCGGGGCGTAAACGTCGCTGGCCGCCTTGACCGATTCGACCACGGCCGCATCATCGCCCTTGTTCAACTGCTTCCCGGTCTCCGGAACTTCGGCGAAGACGATATCGCCGAGCGCTTCCTGCGCATGGTTGGAAATGCCGACGGTCGCGACATCGCCGTCGATGCGGACCCACTCATGATCCTTGGTGTAATGAATGCTCATCGCTCAGGCTCCTGCTGGCTTGCGGTGATACTTGTGTGGGACAAACGGCATGGCGACGACGGTCGCCTGGAACAGCTTGCCGCGCTGCGACAGTTTCACGGTCGCCCCAACCTCGGCCATTTCAAGCGGCACGTAAGCCATCGCGATGCAGCGCTGCAGGCTCGGCGAGAAGGTGCCGCTGGTCACCTTGCCGACTTCATTGGCTTCGCGGTCGAGCACCATTGCACCCTCGCGAACCGGTTGGCGACCGTCGACGGACAGGCCGACGCGTTTGGTGACCGATCCACGGTCGAGTTCACCGATGATCCGGGCAGCGCCGGCGAATCCTCCCTCGGCGCGGCGGCGCTTTCCGACGGCAAAGCCGAGATCCGCCATCACCGGCGTGGTTTCGCGGTCGAGGTCGTGACCGTAAAGCGGCAGCCCCGCTTCGAGACGGAGCGAATCGCGCGCACCAAGCCCGATCGGCTTGACCCGTTCGTCGGCGACAAGCGCATCGGCCACCTTTTCGACTGCATTCGACGGCACGGAAATTTCGACGCCGTCCTCGCCGGTATAGCCCGACCGGCTGATCCACGCGGGCACACCGACGATTTCGAACAGTGCCGCTTGCATGAACGACAGGTCGGCGACTCCCGGCGCGAGCACGTCGACGACGGCGACCGCTTCCGGCCCTTGCAGGGCAAGCAACGACTGTTCCTTCAAGTGATCGAGCACGATTCCGCGCGGCAGTCGATTTTCGAATTGCTCGATATCGCCCTGCTTGGTCGCGCCGTTGACGACGACGTAGAAATGGTCGCCGCGCCGGGTCGCCATGAGATCGTCGACGATGCCGCCATTCTCATCGAGCAGCATTGAATAGCGCAAGCGTCCTTCCTTGAGGATCTGGAGATCGCCGGGCATCAGCGTTTCGAGCGCCGAATCGACATTGCTGCCGTGAAAGGTCAGCTGGCCCATGTGGCTGACGTCGAACAGGCCGGCATGCTGACGGGTCCACAAATGTTCGGCAATGACGCCCTCATATTGGACCGGCATGTCGTAGCCCGCGAACGGGACCATCCGCGCGCCCTTGGCACGGTGCCAGCCATCGAGCGCCAGCGTCTTTGTATTTTCGGTATCGCTTACGGCCATGCAACGCGCTCCAATGGGTCAGCCCGATACGTCGCAGAGCCCCGAATCATGGGGCGTTGCAGCGTTCCGAACCCCCGTCTGTCGCTTGCGGCCTGAGAGCTTTGCCCCTTCGGCGGCCCCTTCCGACAAGCGGGCGGGGCACTTTCCAGACTGTCCAAGGGCCCGCGCGGTCCTTTTGCCTGAGAGATTCCGGGGGCGGTTGCTCCTTCGGCGCCCGGGCTTTCGACCCGGGTCTCTCCCGCGCGTACCTCGAGCACCAAGGCACCCGGGACACCCCGAGCCTTGGCGGTCGCATAGAGCCGAGTCAAACGATTCGCGCGCCCGCGCGAGGCGAATTAGCGAGTCGCGTTGTAGCGAAGTTGCTCGGTGGAGAGCTGGAAGCCGACCAGATGCTCGAACGTGGCACGAGCCAC
>JBDTMR010000180.1:0-3058 GCA_039934175.1 Sphingomicrobium sp. | reverse complement strand
ATGGATACCTTCGACGCGCGGACTGTAGACCCAGATTTCGCGCCATGGCAGCGGCGCGGGGAGGGAGGGCACGCGCTTCGATTCGATCTTGAAGGCCAATGCCTCGGCGGCCTGCTTGGCAAAAGCGTTGGTGCGAAGGGTGGCATCGACCACCGAACGGAGCAGGCGCAGGATGCGGTCGTCGTCGATTGCGCGGACGTCGCGCAGCGCTTCTTCAAACGCCTTGGCGGCCTTCGCGGCGGCGGCCTTACGGTCGCCTTTGAACGCGGGATCGTGATTGTCGCAGAACAAGGCGACCAGCTTGCGTGCAGCAAGTGGCGCCCGACCGAGCGCATCGACGACGGTAGCGATCGAATAAGCGACGCCGGTCTGGCGCAGGTAGCGAAACCAGGCGCGCAGCCAGACTGCCGATCGCGGGGTAAGCCCCGCAAGCACGATCAGCTTGTTGAACGGGTCATCCTCGGAATCGCCGCGAAGTACATCCGCAATCGCGCCCTCGATCATTTCAACGCGCTCGAACAGGCTGTCGACCGTGGCGCCGTCGACCATCGTCAGCAGGAACTCGTGGACGTTCGCATCAACCCCTTCGAATTTCGTCGGCGTTTCCTTGAGGACGCTGAAGCCGAAATTCTCTAGTACCGGAACGACATCCGACAATGCGACGAGACCGCCGCGGGTATAAAGCTTTAGCCGAAGTGACGAGGTTGGGTCGGTGGCCAGGCGGTACAGCCTGATCGAACGCTCGCTGTCGTTAGTCAGCGCCTCGAGACGGATGAGGTCGAGCGCGGCGTCAGCGGCCGGATATCGTGCGCGATACGCCTCCGGCATCGTGTCGCCGTAGGTCAGCGCAAGGCGGCGCGCGTGGGTCGATCCGACCAGTTCCGCCATGCTTTCCTCGACCGCAGGAAGATAGCCGCGAACCATGCCGTAAAGCGTCGCATTCAACGCCTTCTCGTCGGGCGTCGCGCGCTTGTTGTCGATCGCGTATGTGTAGCGGATCAATGCCAGGTCGCCGTCGCCGAGATCGACCGACCAGGCGGTTTGATGTCCGGCGCTGGCAACTTCGATCATCTTACCGATGGCAAGGCGTCGGGCTGTGGTCAGCTCGTCGCGCGGCAGCCAGACGAAGGCGAACAGATGTCCGCGAAGGATCGAGCGGACCAGCACGATCATCGGTTGCGGGCGGTCGGCCAGCGTCATCGCGGCCGTGACCAGCTTCTCGACACTGTCGGTGTCGAGGTTGAGGACCAGATCGTGCGGCAACGACGACAGCGCGTGGCGCAGCGCCTTTCCGCTGTGGCTGGACGGATTGTAACCGAACCTCTTGTCGAGCTTGAGCAGGATGCTTCGAAGCACCGGCACTTCCTCGACCGGCGCATTGAGCGCCTCGCTGGTCCACAGGCCGACATGCACGCCGACCGACGTGATCTTGCCCTTCTCGCGAAGCGGGACGGCGACGAGGTCGAGCGGAACGCGGCGGTGGATCGACGATCGTCGGTCGCCTTTTGCCATCAGCGGCACACGCCCGCCGTTTTCGAAATAGCGGATCGCATTTTCAACGCCGCCTTCGTCGGTCGGGTCGCCCGGGAAACGGAAGATGCCCAGACCGCCGGTTCCTTCGCGCCCCGGCCATTCAACTTCGTAGCCGAGCAAGGTCATCGCGCCTTCGGCGAACCAGTTCATCAAGGCAGCGCCCTCTTCGTCAGCCGACGCTGCGCCCTCATCGCGCATCCGCTGTTGCATCTCGCGCCAGTCCGTGACGGCGGCTCGGACGTCGGCGAGAACGTCGCTGACTTCGGACCGAAGCTGGTTGCGCATCCGTGCATCGGCGCGGTCGAGCTCAAGGTAGATGATCGATTCGCTTTGGCCGGTCCCGAATGCCGTCAGGAAGCCCTTCGAGTCGCGTTCGACCTTGACGATGGGGTGAAGCAAGCGGTGGACGACAAGGCCGTGCGCGGCGATCGCGTTGCCGACGGAGTCGACCAGGAACGGCATGTCGTCATTGACGATGGCCAGACGCATCCGCCGATGACCGGCTTCGCCGCCGGTCGAGGTCAACTGCATCGAAATTTCGTTCGGCTTGCGCCGGGCAGCGACCGCAGCGACCAATGCGGCAGCCTCTTCCTGCTCGCTGCCGAGAAACCCGTCGAGTTCGCCAGGCAGGGCATTGGTGAGGAGCGCGGCCTTGATCTCGCCGATAAACGGCTGTTTCGGCTCCGAATTGGCCGCCATCTGAATCACCATCCCGCTAAAAGTATCGTTCGCGGCGGCCTATAGACCCGCCGCAAAGTGCGCGGCAAGGCGAAGCTACGCCAAGCGTGACGTTACGACTTCAGCGGCGGACGGACCGAATGGCGCGGTCGAGCAGTTTCCGGTCTTCGACCAGACCGATCGCCTCATAGCCGACCCCGCCGCCGACCCGGCGACGCGACACGACCAGGACGAATTCTTCGTCGGCATCGATATCGGAAAGGGCGATCGCCGGCGCCTGGCGGAGTGCGACGCGGGCCTTGTCCGCATAATTTTCCGGCTTCTTGTCGGGACGCCGCGCAACACGCTCGGCAGCGACCATACCCTTGAGGCCGCCTTCCTGGCGGTCGAGAAACGATTCGAAATCGCCGAACTGGACCTGGCAGCGTTCGGCAAAACTGAGCGCAGCAGAAAATTCGGTAAGGCGCGATTTGTCATAGTCCGCACCAAACACCAGCTTGGCGATCGGCGTCATCGGCGCACGCGCCTGCGCCTTGACCCCGGCATCGTCGAGAATTTCGGCATATTCGTCTGGAACGCGGCGCGCCGCGACAGAGAAATCATAGGCCATCGCCAGCGCCTTGTAGAGCGCGGCGCGGCTGCGGCCGTCGGCGGCCTTGCAGATTTCGGCGCTTTCGCGCGCCGCCCACAAGCGGTCGGCAAGACCGGCGTCGGCGTCGACGCTGGGGACCAAAACGTCATCATGATCGTCGACAGTCGGCAACGGATCGACTTGGGGAATGACGGGAGTTTCCACCTCGGCAAGCGGTCCGTCTTCCCAACTGAGGTGGGGCACGTGACCTTCCGG
>JBDTMR010000179.1:0-3060 GCA_039934175.1 Sphingomicrobium sp. | reverse complement strand
ATTGGCGGATTGGGGAATATCTTGACGAAATTTCGTGCCGGCCTGGTCGGTTTTTTCTTGTCGTTCGGGATGCTGCTGACGGCCTCGCCTGCGTTCGCGCAGGTCCCTTCGGTCGTCGAAGAGATCAAGCTCGTTACTGCCGACGAAAATGGCGCGTCGTTCATGATCCGCTTTTCGCCGGCGGTTCCGCAATATTCGGTCGTCAACAACAGCCCGTCGCGTCCCGAATTCCTGATGCGAGCGACGCTCAAGGCGCCAAGAATCAATGCTCGCGAATCGCAAAAGGGGCTGGTCCGGGCGACGCGGTTCGAACCGGCCGACAGCGGCCTGTTGCTTGCGTTCGAAACCGTTGCGCCAGCAAAAGCGACCGCCGAGCCTGCGGGGATCAACACGATTCAGGTCAAGATCACCCGCCTGAGCGAGGCCGAAGCGCTGGGCAGCCGGCCGCTCGGTTCGAGCGGCGAAGTCGTCGTCCCGGCATCCAACCTGCCCAATTATGTCGAATATAATCCGGGCGATTCCTATGAATTGGTGCCGCTGAAATATGCCGATGTCAGCGAAGTCATCGGCTTGCTGAGCCAGGGTGAGACGATCCAGCCGAACAATATCTTCATTCGCCGCGAACCCGGGTTCGGGTCGCTCGCCAATGCAGGAACGCCCAATTACAACAATGCCAACAACCAGTCGCAGCAGCAGCAATTGCCGCTTGGCCAGGCGTTCGGTAATGGTCTTGCCATCGACCGTCGCCTCAATGCGATCTGGATCACCGGGTCGCCAGACCGCATCGAACGCGTCAAGCAACAGATTGCGATGATCGACATCCCGGTCGACAGCGTGATCCTGGAAACCCAGTTCGTCGAGCTAACCGAAACCGGCGCGCGCAACCTGGGTATCGACCTCAACAACAGCAGTGGCCAACTCGCGGTCGGCCGGATCGATACCGGATCGACGCTTCCCTTCGGGCTCGACCCCAATCGCGTCTTGCCATCGGGAACGATCCAGGCCGCGATCTACGCGCAGATCCAGAAGGGCCAGGGCCGCATCGTGTCGCGCCCGCGCATCGCCGCCCAGTCGGGATCGACCGCCAAGATAATCACCGGTGATGCGCTTCCGATCCTGACGTCGATCACCCTGTCGGGCGTCAACGGCGTGTCGCAGCAGGTGCAATATGTGAATGTCGGCGTCACGCTGCAGATCGCGCCGCGGGTCAGCAGCGACGGCTTCGTGACGTCGCAGATTTACGGCGTCGTCTCGTCGGTGACCGGGTACAGCCAGGGATATCCAACGATCAGCCAGCGCGAGGCCGAAACCAGCGCCTCCGTGCGCGATGGCGAAACCTTCGTCATTGGTGGGCTGACGCAGGAAAACAACCTGACGACCAAGTCGAAAATCCCCTTGCTCGGCGACATTCCGATTGCCGGAAACCTGTTCAAGGTCGAACGGACCACCCGCGCCAAGACCGAATTGTATATCGTTATCACGCCGCACATCGTGCGCCATCGGCGTTTCGATCCGCGGCTCCCCGGCGGAAACGATTCCGACCCGACCGAACCAGTCGAAGCCAGTCCGCAATAAGTGCGCAATGAGTGCGCAATGGCGGCGATTTTCGATCGCTGATGCATAGCAACACCTCGAGACGTTATTTGTCCCGGGATAGCAGAAAAATACCGCAAATTTAATGTGTTGGCTGTTGCACATTTGCACTCGACAGTCCGCGAATCGTCGATAGTCTGTCTCATTCTACGACCGCATTTCCAAGCGGCCCGTGGTTCATATCGGGGAGGAATATTGATGAAGAAGTTGCTTCTTGCTGCCGCCGTATTGCCAGTCGTCGCAATTACGCCGGCGCAAGCCGAACGCCCGGGCGACAAGATCGCCGGTTCGTACATCTGCGTATTCAAGGATAACATGGTTTCGCGCGGCAGTGCCAAAGCCGAAGCCAATCGCGCCGCCCAGTCGGTGCAGGCCCAGCTAAAGCACGTATATTCGGCCTCGCTCCGCGGATTTGCGGTCAACATGCCGGAACAAGCGCTTGAGCGGATGAAGGGTCTCAACGCCAGTATCGCTTATTGCGAGCAGGACCAGATCGTCACCATCGGCCAGAACACGATTTTCGCGCGCGGCAAGCCAGGTGGCGGAACCGTGCAGCCTGCGCAGGAAACGCCTTGGGGTATTGCCCGGGTCGGCGGCGGAGTCGGCGGTGCGCAGGGAACGGCGTGGATCATCGACACCGGGATCGATTTTTCGCACCCGGATCTTAATGTCGATCAGGCGCGAAGCCGCAGCTTCCTAAGCAACGATACGTCGCCCGTTGACCAGAACGGTCACGGTACTCACGTTTCCGGAACCATTGCCGCACTCGATAACACCATCGGCGTGATCGGAGTTGCGCCGGGCGCGAAGGTCGTCGCTGTTCGCGTGCTCGACCGCCGCGGTTCGGGTTCTAACTCGGGCGTTATCGCGGGCGTCGATTATGTTGCCGCCAACGGCCGTGCCGGCGACGTCGCCAACATGAGCCTCGGTGGCGGTGTATCGACCGCGCTCGATCAGGCGGTGATCAATGCGGCCGCAACCGGCGTGAAATTCGCACTCGCCGCCGGCAATGAGACCGACGATGCCAACAACCATTCGCCGGCCCGTGCGAATGGCCCGAATGTCTACACCGTGTCGGCTTTCTCGATCGGCGATAAGTGGGCCAGCTTCTCGAATTACGGCAACCCGCCGGTCGATTTCGCGGAGCCGGGCGTGTCGATTAAGTCGACGTGGCTGAATGGTGGCTACAACACCATCAGCGGTACTTCGATGGCGACCCCGCATCTTGCCGGTTTGCTCTTGCTTGGCGCGATTAAGCCGGGTGGGAACGTTGCTGGCGATCCGGACGGCAATCCGGACATCATCGGCGTCCATTGATCGCGAGGCTTCTGCCTAAAGATTACGAGAGGGCGGCCTGGAAACGGGCCGCCCTTTTCCTTTTCAGAGACGCATCCAGAGTAAGCCGATCGTCCCCGTCAGCACCAGCGTGCTCGCGATCAATGCGGCCGCCGCCGACCGCCCTTTGCT
>JBDTMR010000178.1:0-3144 GCA_039934175.1 Sphingomicrobium sp. | reverse complement strand
CCGCCGCCTGCGAACATGTTCTTTGCCATCACGGCGGTGACCACCGCGATAACCAGCGCTCCTACGAGCAATGCGATCTTCTTGACGTCCATGGCGATACCGCCTCCCCTAGAGGATGCCCCTCAATGATCCTGATCAATCAGGCAAAATGGTTAAGAAACCGTTGGGCGAGAATCCAAAGTCCGCCGATTGCGATGGCGACGCCGTACGGAACCTTCGGTCGTTTTCTCGTCTCGCCGCTCTCGTCCACCTGCCAACCGGGCATGGAACGATGGGCGAAGATGACGATGATCGTCAGCAATCCACCTGCAATTGACATGATGACGAGAAATTTCACGCTCGACATTGGCGAGAACCAGAGCGCGAGCGCTGCGGCCAATTTGACGTCGCCGCCGCCCATCATTCCGATCATGAAGGTCAACGCCAACGCCATGAAAACGGCAGCGGCAACGCCGATCTGGATCGCTGCATCGGGCCACAGCGGCAGGCCGATCGACCACCAATAAACTGGCGCAAGCAGCGCAATCCCGGCATTGAGGCGGTTTGAAATCGTGAAAGTGCGAACATCGACTGCCGCCGCCCAGACGAGGGCAAATGCGAGGCCGACGAGCAATAAATCGGTGAATCCGACGTTCATCATGGCCGCAACACCTAGACGGCACAGCTTTCGAAACCGTAACCAACGCGTCGATGAATCATGTGGACGTTCTTATTGTTGGCGGCGGGATCGCCGGGGCAAGCCTTGCCGCGCGCCTCGCGGGCGAAGCGAGGGTGATGCTGATCGAGGCCGACGCGCTGTGCGGCGTGCATGCTACCGGCCGCTCGGCGGCATTCTGGCAAGCAAGCCTGGGCGGCGATTCAGCCGAACGAAAGCTCAGCCTGCTGTCCAAGCCGATGTTCGATTCGAAGTGGCCGGGAAGTGAAGCTGCGCTGCTCCATCCTCGGGGTGCGGTGCATTTGACCGGTCCTTCCGGCGAAGATTTTGCGGATGAGGGCGATCTCGAAGGCGACGACCGCCCGGTTCACCTCGACCGGGCCGCGCTCGACGCCATGATTCCCGGGTTGCGCGATCAATGGACCGGCGCGTTCTACGAGGCGAGCTGCGCTGACATTGACGTTGCCGCCTTCCATGCCGCGTGCCTTACCTCTGCCAGACGTGCAGGGGCGGTGATCGAGACCGGTCAGCCGCTGGGATCGGCGTCGTTCGATGGCGAACGCTGGCGTATCGAGACCGGAGCGAGCGAAATCAGCGCCGCTGTGCTGGTCAATGCCGCGGGGGCCTGGGGTGATGAAGTCGCCGTACGCTCGGGAGTCGAACCGCTAGGCCTGGTTCCGAAACGACGGACGGTGGTCCAGCTGCGAATCGGGCGCCGCGGACTGAAGGATTTGCCCTTCGTCACCGATCTTCACGCCAGTTTCTATTTCAAGGGCGAGGCCGATAATCTGGTCTGGGTCTGCCCGCTCGACGAGACGCCGACCAATCCGTGCGATACCGCGCCAGAAGAAATCGACGTTGCGACCGCAATCGACCGATTCGAGCGCGCGATCAATTGGCCGGTCGAGGCCGTCGATCGCAAATGGGCAGGCCTCAGGACGTTCGCACCAGACAAGGCGATGAAATTCGGCTTCGATCCCGACCATCCGGGTTTTTTCTGGTGTGTCGGGCAGGGGGGCATGGGGATCCAGACCGCACCGGCCGCTTCCCTGCTCTGTGCGCGTTTGATTCGGGGAGAGGATCTGGGCTCAGAACTGAGCGGCGTGAACGAAGCCGATTTCGCCCCGCGATCGCTTCGCGGCTAGCGGCGGCGCTCGGCCTCGGCGCAGGCCAGTACGTCTGCGCGTTCATTTTCCGGGTGACCGGCGTGGCCTTTGACCCAATGCCATTCCACGACGTGCGGCTTTGCCGCGTCCATCAGCTTTTGCCAAAGCTCGGCATTTTTCACCGGCTTCCGGTCGGATGTCCGCCAGCCATTGCGCAGCCAGCCGTGAATCCACTTGGTGATTCCGTCGCGAACATAGACGCTGTCGGTGGTCAGGCTGACCCGGCATGGACGTTTGAGGGCGTTCAATGATTCGATGGCCGCCATCAATTCCATCCGATTGTTGGTTGACGGCGATTCGCCGCCCGACAATTCGCGCTCCTGCCCGTTGGCGGAGCGCAAGATCGCACCCCAGCCGCCTGGCCCCGGATTGCCCTTGCAGGCGCCATCGGTGAAAATTTCTACCTTCGGAAGCTCCATGTCGTCAGTCGACAAGCTCGCGCGGCAATTTGAACACCATGTCTTCATCGACATGGGCGGCTTCGGCTTCGGTCACTGCGAATCGCTCGCGTAAGGCTTCGACCACTTCGCGGACCAGCAATTCGGGCGCCGACGCACCGGCGGTGATGCCCAGCGTCCCTGGGTGGCCGAGCCAGTCCCAGTCGATCTCGGTCGCGCGCTGGATCAATCGGGCCGGGACTTCCAACCGCTCGGCAACCTCGACGAGCCGAAGGCTGTTCGAACTGTTTGGCGCGCCGATCACCAGCATCTTGTCGCAGCCCGGCGCGATCAGCTTGACCGCCGCCTGTCGATTCGACGTGGCGTAACAAATATCTTCTGCCTTGGGTCCGCGGATGTCTGGGAAGCGAATTTTCAGCGCGTCGATGATGTCGGCGGTGTCGTCCACCGACAGCGTCGTCTGGGTCAGGAACGCCAAGCGTTCGCGCCCGGTCGGGTCGAATGAAACAACATCCTCGACGGTTTCGATCAAGCTGATCGAACCGTCTTCGACCTGTCCCATCGTTCCAATGACTTCGGGATGACCTTCATGGCCGACAAAGAGGATGTGGCGATGATCCTCGATCAGGCGCTGGGCCTGGCGATGCACCTTGCTGACGAGCGGGCAGGTCGCATCGAGATAATCGAGACCGCGCGCTTGGGCGGCCTGCGGTACCACCTTGGGGACGCCGTGCGCGCTGAAGACGACGGGGCGTCCGTCGGGCACCTCGTCCAATTCGTCGACGAACACTGCGCCCATGCCGCGCAACTGGTCGACGACATAGCGATTGTGGACGATTTCATGGCGAACGTAGACCGGCGGGCCGTAGCGCTCGATCGCCAATTCGACGATCTTGATGGCGCGATCGACCCCGGCGCAAAAGCC
>JBDTMR010000177.1:0-3179 GCA_039934175.1 Sphingomicrobium sp. | reverse complement strand
CAAATCCCATTCGCGCCACGGGGCGATCACCTTGATGTCGGGCGCAAGCGCATAATAGCCAAGTTCGAAACGAACCTGGTCGTTGCCCTTGCCGGTCGCGCCGTGGCTGACCGCATCGGCCCCGGTTTCGCGGGCGATTTCGACTTGCCGCTTCGCAATCAGTGGCCGGGCGATCGACGTGCCGAGCAGGTACAGGCCTTCGTAAAGCGCGTTGGCGCGCATCATCGGGAAAACGTAATCGGCGACGAATTCCTCTTTCAAATCGTCGATGTAGATGTGCTCGGGCTTGACGCCCATCATTTCGGCCTTGGCCTTGGCCGGCCCCAATTCCTCGCCCTGGCCGAGATCGGCGGTGAAGGTCACGACTTCGCAGCCATAGGTCTGCTGCAGCCATTTCAGGATCACGCTGGTGTCGAGGCCGCCCGAAAAGGCGAGGACGACACGGCGGACGGCGGGGGAATCGGGCAACTTCATTCTCCGGACAGGGGTCGGCCGCGCATTGCCACCGCCGGGTCGCCCGTTCAAGCGCGATACAGGTGACAAGGCGTAGCCAACACGCAGCTTTTGAAGGAGGCTAATCATGAAAAACTTGCTGATCGGCGCTGCCGTCGCCGCCATTGCTGCGGCCGCTGTTGCCCAAGCCCCGACTGCGCCGCAGCCCGCGCCGCACGCCAACCATCACGGCATGATGATGGACCAGGTCCAGACCCGCGACCAGATCGTCGCCATGGCCCGCGAACACTTCGCCAGGATGGATGCCAACCGCGATGGTTTCATCACCGAGGATGAAATGAAGGGGATGCGCGGCGCCCGTGCCGGCAAGTCCGGTCAGTGGAATGAGCGCAAGAGCAAGCGCTTCGCCATGCGCGAAGGCGCGATGGCCGATCCAACTGCCGCGTTCGACCGCCTCGACGCCAACAAGGACGGCATGATCAGCCGCGACGAATTCGCCAAGGCTCGTGAGATGCGCATCGAACGACGCGTCGAAATGCGCGGCGCGGCACCCCAGGCGGAAGGCCGGCGCGGCGAAGGTCGCGGCGGTCGTCATATGATGCGGATGGGCGGCATGGGCGGCCATGGCGCGATGATGAAGATGGCCGACGCCAACAACGACGGAAAAGTGTCGCTCGCCGAAATGCAGACCGCAGCGGTTCGGCATTTCGACATGATGGACACCAATCGCGACGGCAAGCTGACCCCGGAAGAACGCCGCGGTGCAATGCAGAAGATGCATGAAATGCGCGCGCCGAAGGCCAGCTAGAAAACTGACCGGCGTTTATCGAAAATGAAGGGCCCGGAGTTGATCCGGGCCCTTTTTCGTGCAGATTGCGCGCGCTTCTTGAGGAGAGTGAGTTGTCGAATATCGTACGCCGCGCCGCCTTTTTTGCCGCCACCCTGAGCCTGCCGCTTGCCGCTGCGCGTGCCGACGAAGGCATGTGGGCCTTCGATGCCTTTCCGGCCGCAAGAATGAAGGCCGATTATGGCTGGGCGCCCGACCAGGCGTGGCTCGACAAGGTCCGCGCCGCTTCGGTCCGGTTGACCGGCGGCTGCTCGGCCAGTTTCGTGTCATCGGCGGGCCTGATCCTGACCAATCACCATTGCGTCGCCAGTTGCGCCGAGGACAATTCAACCGGGGACAACAATATCCTCAAGAATGGTTTCACCGCGACCACGCGGGAAAAGGAACTGAAATGCGCCGGCCAGCAGGCCGAAGTCGTCACCGCGATCCGCGACGTCACGCCCGAAGTGAAGAAGGCCATCGGCATTTTGACCGGGCAGGATGCGGTCAAGGCCCGGTCGGCGGTTGTCGCCGCCTTGGAAAGCGCCAATTGCACCGATACCAAGACGACGCGCTGCCAGGTCGTCTCGCTCTATGGCGGCGGCCAGTACAAGCTCTACACCTATCGCAAATACAGCGACGTCCGGCTGGTCTGGGTGCCCGAGGCGCAGGCCCCGCAATTCGGCGGCGACCCCGACAATTTCAACTTCCCGCGTTACTCGCTCGATGGCAGCTTCATCCGCGCCTATGACGAAGCCGGCAAGCCCGCCGCGACCCCGCAGCACCTCAAATGGAATCCGCGTACGCCGGTCGATGGCGAAGCGACCTTCGTCGTCGGCAATCCGGGGTCGACGCAGCGATTGTTCACCGCGTCGCAAATCGCCTTCCAGCGCGAAGTCGCGCTCCCGATCACATTGGCGACGCTGTCCGAGCTTCGCGGCCGGATGATCTCTGTCATGGAGCAGAGCCCCGAGAAGATGCGTGAAGGCTTCGAAACTCTGGGCGGGATAGAAAACAGCCTCAAAGTCTATATCGGTCGCGTCAAAGCGCTCGGCGATCCGGCATTTACCGGCCGTCTCAGCGTAGCCGAGGCCCAGCTCCGTGCCAAAAGCGCCGACAATGCCGCGATCGGCGATCCTTGGGGCGATGTTGCCAAAGCGATGCAGGCCTACCGCGCCTTTTATGTCGCCGACCGTTTCTCGACACCAAACAGTGACCTGTTCGGCTACGCACTTACGCTCGTCCGAGCCGCCGATGAGCGTGGCAAGCCCAATGCCGACCGTTTCCCCGGCTATTCGGACTCGGCGCTTCCGCTGGTCGAAAAGCGACTGCTCGATGCGCGGCCGATCACCAATTGGGTCGACGAACTTTACCTCGAATGGTCGCTCAGCAAGGCACGCGAATATCTCGGTGCCGACGATCCCCAGACCAAGCTTTTGCTGGGCAAGGAATCGCCCGAGGGTCTCGCCGCTCGGCTGGTAAGCGGGACGAAGCTGTCCGATCCGGCGGTGCGCAAGACGTTGTGGGATGGTGGCAAAGCGGCGATCGACGTCTCCACCGATCCGATGATTGTCTACGCGCGCCGCATCGATGCGAATGATCGCGCACTCCAGCAGCGTTTCGATGCCGAGGTCGATGCCCCGTTAACGGCGGCAGCGGCCAAGCTGTCGGACGCCCGGTTCGCGGCTTACGGCGACAGCGTCTATCCCGACGCCACCTTCACCTTGCGCATCAGCTACGGCAAGGTCGCGGGCTGGATGGAACGCGGACAGATGGTGCCGACGCGCACCGTCATCGGCGGCACCTACGATCGCGCCACCGGGGCGGAACCGTTTGACCTGGCGCCGGCGTTCGTCGCCAACAAGGCGAAGATCAACATGAAGACGACCTATGATTTCGT
>JBDTMR010000176.1:0-3205 GCA_039934175.1 Sphingomicrobium sp. | reverse complement strand
ATCGCGGAATCATCGGCGGCAACGCCCATCAACCCGTCGAAGACATCGAGCTCGCGAACCAAATGACCCTTGCCAACTCCTCCAATCGAAGGGTTGCAGCTCATCTGGCCAAGGTCCTCGCGACGGAACGTGACCAGACCGACGCGGGCACCACGGCGCGCAGCGGCTGTCGCCGCCTCACAGCCGGCATGACCAGCACCAATGACCAAAACGTCAAACATCCCGTGTCTCTAAGCGATCTTCCGGAAAAGGTGAACTGATCTGGCGTGTTTCACGTGAAACATCATTTTCCGAGACAAAACCGCCCAAATAATGCGTCGAGCATGGCGTCGATCCCGGCACGACCGGTAAGTCGGTCGAGTGCGTCGTTCGCAGTGCGGAGTCCATGCGCTGCAAGAACAATATCGGTTTCTTTGGTGATTCTCAGGGCGGTGGCAACGACCGCCAGCGCGTCCCGCTGTCGGCGATTCAGCGCCATCTGGGTTGGCGACGGGAGATATTCGCCGGCAAGGTCGACGATGGTCTTCCAAAGCAGGTCGATGCCCTCACCGGTGACTGAAGAGAGTTGTAGCGCCGAGTCACTCTGGTGGAGTTTAGGTTTCAAATCGATCTTGGTCCGGATCCTTACCAGACTGGGGTGAGCCGGCATTTCCGCGCCTTCTCCCAACCAGAGTAATATATCGGCAGAGAGCAACTCTCGCTCGGCGCGTGCGATCCCGATTTGCTCAATGACGTCATTGCTGTCCCGGAGGCCTGCGGTGTCGACCAGGACAAACGGAATTCCCCCCATCGTCACTGGCACGTCGATACTATCCCGCGTTGTTCCCGGAATATCGGTGACAATCGCCCGGTCCGACTCGACTAGCGCATTGAGAAGACTGGACTTTCCCGCATTGGGCGGGCCGCCCAGAACGACCCTGATACCCTCTTTCAGCGGTTCGGCGCGCGGTGACGCCAGAATCGAATCAATCTCGTCAGCGATCGCCGATGCCTGGTTGGCAAGGCGCGCGGCATCAATCCCGGTTTCGTCTTCATCGTCGACATAATCGATCGCCGCTTCGGCTTGCGCCGAGAGGTCTACGATTCGCTCCCGCCAATCGTCGACCTTCTTGCGCAGGCCCCCTTCCGCCATCTGCAGCGCGGCCCTGCGCTGGATTTCGGTTTCGGCCTCGAGCAGATCGGCGAGACCTTCGGCTTCGGTAAGGTCGATTCGGCCATTGAGGAGCGCACGCCGGGTGAATTCCCCAGGCTCGGCACGCCGAAAACCGGGTTGCGCCGCCAGCACATCGAGCAAGCGCTGAACCACCGCTCGCCCACCATGGCATTGATATTCCACGATGTCTTCGCCCGTCGCCGAGTGTGGCGCGGGAAACGAGAGGACCAATGCATCATCCACCGGGTCGCCAGTGGCCGGGTCACGCAGTGTGAGCAAGGTGGCATGACGCGCGGCCGTGATTCGTCCGGCGACGGCGGTCAGGGCATCGAATACGGCCGGTCCACTGGTCCGGACGATGGCGACGGCCGCCGGCGGTGCGCCGCTCGACAATGCAACGATCGTCTCGCCCTTGATCATCACACCCGCATTGCTTAGGTCGCAAAGCCCAACACCGGCGCGACGTCATGCCAACCGTCCCAGATCATCTTGCCGGCAACCCAGACGATGACCGCAAGGCCGATGTAGGCAATCCAGCGATAACGCTCGATATATTTGGCGATCATATTGGCGGCTAGACCCATCAGGGCGACTGCGAAGACGAGTCCGACGATCAGGATGCCGGGATGCTCGCGCGCCGCGCCAGCGACCGCCAGAACATTATCCAGGCTCATGCTGACATCGGCCACGGCAACAGCCCAGGCGGCGCTTGCAAAGCTCTTGGCGGGGCGCACGCCGCTATGTTCGTCGCCCGCGATCTCCGGTGAACCCGCGCTTTCCTGAGAGTGATGGAGTTCACGCCACATCTTCCACGCCACCCAGAGGAGCAGAAGCCCGCCGGCGAGAATAAGTCCGACGATCTGGAGAAGCTGCGAAACGACGAGCGCGAAGGCGATTCGAAGCACGAGTGCGGCGATGACGCCGATCAGGATCACCTTCTTGCGCTGTTCGGCAGGCAGCCCCGCGGCGAGCGCGCCGACGACGATCGCATTGTCGCCGGCAAGCACCAGATCGATCAGCAGAACCTGGAGGAAGGCCGACATCGCGCCCGGCTCGCCGATGTTCGAGAAATCGCGGACAATCGCTGCCCAGATATCGCCCGGCCCGCCGAGTCCCAGCGGGTGCGCGCCGATGATCAGCGCGAAAAAGTCGGTCATCGGGCAATCATCCTTTTGGTCGCAGACCGCAGCCTAGCGGAGCGGAGGCTCAGAAGCCAATCACGTGGCGAAGGCCGAGGACATGTTCGCCGCCGACCCAGCCTTCGTAGATCATCTTGCTTGCAACGAAGAGGATGACGGCGAGCCCGATATAATTGATCCAGTGATAGCGCTGGATAAGCTTGGCGACGTAATTCGCGGCAAACCCCATGAACAGGACCGAGAAGGTCAGGCCGATGAACAGCAATGCGGGATTTTCGCGCGCGATCGACGCGACGAGCAGGACATTGTCGAGGCTCATGCTGAGATCGGCAATCATGATCTGGAACGCCGCCTTGGCGACCGACTTGCTCTGCGGCGGTCCTTCGACCGCGGGCGTGTCGGGATCGTCGGCGATGACGATTTTCGACGGGTGGAGCTCGCGGAAAATGTTATAGGCGACCCAGAACAGCAGCAGTCCGCCGGCAAAGACCAGCCCGGTAATCTTGAGCAGCTGCGTCGCGAGCACGGCGAAGGTGATCAGGAAGACCAGCGCCATGCTGACGCCGAACAGCAAAACCTTGCGGCGGTCCTTTTCGGGAAGTCCCGACGCCAACGAACCCATGATGACGACATTGTCGCCCGCCATGGTGAGGTCGCCGACGATGATCTGGCCCAGATTGGCGAGACCAGCGGGAGTCAGGATGGCGGAGAAATTGAACATCGGCGGAGATCCGTGCTGTCGCGATCGGGACTCGCAATGAGCGAGCCCGGTCCCGGCCTCAGTCTACTGATTCATGCTCGCAAAGAAATCCTCGTTCGACTTGGCGTCCTTCATCTTGTCGAGCAGGAACTGCATCGCGTCGATGGTGCCCATCTGCATGAGGATCCGGCGAAGCACCCACATCTTGCTGAG
>JBDTMR010000175.1:0-3244 GCA_039934175.1 Sphingomicrobium sp. | reverse complement strand
AGTCCCAAGCTTTTGGTGGCCCCTCCCATAAAGAGACAGAATCAGATTCGCGTAACGGAATCAAGCGCTTTTGCAGGTTTATGACAATTTGAGCGCCGAATGGCCTGCATAGCGCGCCGCATGGCCCAGTTCTTCCTCGATCCGAAGCAGCTGGTTATACTTTGCGGTCCGGTCCGAACGCGCCAGGCTTCCGGTTTTGATCTGCCCGCACGCCAAGGCGACTGCCAGGTCGGCAATCGTGGAATCCTCGGTTTCGCCGCTGCGATGGCTCATCACTGCCGTGTAGCCGCTGGTTTGCGCAAGGCGGACGGCATTTACTGTTTCGGTCAACGTGCCGATCTGGTTGACCTTCACCAGGATCGAATTGGCGATACCATCCTCGATGCCCTGGGCGAGGCGAACTTCATTGGTGACGAACAGGTCATCGCCGACCAGCTGGATGCGTTTGCCAAGCAAGTCAGTCAGCGCTTTCCAGCCCGCCATATCGTCTTCGCCCATGCCGTCTTCGATTGATGCGATCGGGTAGGCATCGGCAAGTTCGCCCAGATAAGCCGCCATTTCTCTCGGCGAGAGCGACCGCCCCTCGCCTTCCAATACGTAGGCGCCGTCTTTGAAGAATTCCGTCGCGGCACAATCAAGCGCGATCAGCACATCATCACCAAGCGTGTAGCCCGCCGTTGCGGTCGCTTCGCCAATGACATCAAGCGCTTCGCGGGCCGAGCGAAGGTTTGGCGCAAAACCGCCTTCGTCGCCGACCGCGGTCGACAGTCCCTTGGCATGCAGGTTGGCCTTGAGGGCGTGGAAGATCTCGGCACCGCAGCGCAGCGCTTCGGAAAAATCGGGCGCGCCGACCGGCATCACCATGAATTCCTGAAAATCGATCGGGTTATCGGCGTGGGCCCCGCCATTGATAATGTTCATCATCGGTACCGGCAGCAGCGTGGCGCCAATCCCGCCGACATAGCGATAGAGCGGGAGGCCGCGCGCTTCCGCCGCCGCCCGCGCAACCGCCAGGCTGACGCCGAGGATCGCATTGGCACCAAGTTTTCCCTTATTCTCACTCCCGTCGAGTTCGATCATCAACGCGTCGACGTCGGCCTGGTCCTCCGCCTCAAACCCCATTATTTCGTCGGCAATCGGGCCGTTGACCGCGGCGACGGCTTTGGAAACGCCCTTCCCGCCCCAGCGAGTCTTGTCGCCGTCGCGCATCTCGACCGCTTCATGAGCGCCCGTTGAAGCACCCGAAGGCACCGCCGCGCGGCCCATCGATCCGTCTTCCAGTGTAACGTCGACTTCGACCGTGGGATTGCCCCGACTGTCGAGAATCTGGCGGGCGTGAATATCGACGATCGCGGTCATGGGCTCATCTTCCATGGAAAGTGGGGTTGGCGGGCTCTATATAGGTCGGACGGACAGGCGCAATATTGCGTCAGATGTTCGGAACGTTGCGGGCCGCGGGATTGTTGATCGGGAAAGACAAGGAGAATGACGATGACGGAACAGAAAGACACGCTTCCCGAAGGCACCGACCATATCGTGTCGGGCGCAGCCATAACCAGCGAGAATGAGGAGCAATTGATCGTGCGTGAACCCACTGCCCGCGACAAGATGATCGGCAAGGTAAAGGACGGCTCGAGCAAGCTTGCCGACCAGGCCGCCGACAAGACCCGTGGATTTGTTGGCCAGGGCCTGGAGCGGTCGAGCGAAGCGCTCGCCAACGTCTCCAAGCTGGTCGGCGATACGGCCGATGGTCTCGATGATCGCCTTGGCGCCGAATATGGCGACTATGCCCGCAAGGCAGCGACCGCGATCGAAGACGCCGCGAACAAGCTGGCCACCAAGAACCCGGACGAACTGATCGACGATACCCGGGAATTCGTGCGCAAGAGCCCGGGAGTCGCACTGGCCGGTGCGGCCATTGTCGGTTTCGCGATTGCGCGGTTGGTCAAAACCGGCCTCGATAGCGGCAAGACCAAGGCCTGAACCGGCGCGCAGGGGGTATGATGGTGGAAGACGACGGCTCGATCCGGACGTTGGTCGGTCGTCTGATCGATGACGGCAAGGCTTATGCAAAGGCCGAGATCGATCTTGCCCGATTGCGGGTCGAGGGTGAAGTGGTGGGCTATCGCCGCGCCGCGATCCTCGCGAGCATCGGGGCGGTCTTTGGCATTGCTGCCATCGTCTGCCTCTGCCTGACGTTGGTCCTTTCGCTGGCCGATGCGCTTGGTCCGCTGATCGGTGGCTTACTCGCGACCTTTTTGGTCGGTGCAGTCGCCGGAATCCTTATCTTCCTTGGCTATCGGAGCGTCGTGAAAAAAGATGGATGACTTCCGCATTGTCGAAGCAGAGGCGGAGGTCGACCGCGCCCGTGGCCAGTTGCTCGATACCGTCGGCGAATTCGCCGATCGGCTGGAGCCACGCAAGATCCTCAACGAAATGTGGGACAGCGCGAAGGAAAAGAGCGCCGGAATTGCCGGCGATGCGGTCGACGCGGTGAAGAGCAGACCGGTTGCGGCGACCGGGATCGTGGCCGCGCTCACGATGTTCTTCGCCCGGGAACCGATAAAGCAGGGAATCGTCAATATCTATGACGCCATGACGTCAGGATCGGATGAGGAGCCGGAAGCGGTAGAAACGAAGAGTGCCAAACCGCCTACGCCTCGCAAACCGCGATCCCGACGAACGGCCATCACGGAGAAAACAAAATGACCAAGAAAACGGATAAGTCACTCAGCCTGCGCGATCGTGCGGAGGAAGCTTATGATGGTGCCCGCGAACGCGCGATCGAAACCTATGACAGTGCGCGTTCGACCGCGCGCAAGGCGAGCCGGGATGCCGGCGACCAGATCGGCGAAGCGCCATTGATTGCGCTCGGTGGCGGGCTGGCGCTCGGCGCACTGATTGCCGCGTTGCTACCGACATCGAAGAAAGAGAAAGAATTGCTTGGCCCGGTCACGGACCGGATCAAGGAGAGCGCGTCGGGTGCCGCCGATGCGGCTCGCGATGCCGGAACGGCGCGCCTTGGCGAGCTTGGCCTGACCAAGACCAAGGGCAGTGATGTCATGCGTCAGGTCATCGATGGCGCCCTCGACGCACTGAAAACGTCGGCGAAAGCTGCTGCGACATCCGTAAAAGGCGAATGACCGTTACGCTCATGGGCGGTTCGCAAAAGGCGATTTACCTGCTAGCGGGCCGCGCATGAGCAAGCTTCACCTGGTATTCGGCGGGCGGGTCAAGGATCCGC
>JBDTMR010000174.1:0-3251 GCA_039934175.1 Sphingomicrobium sp. | reverse complement strand
GTCGGACCGGGAACCGTCCGAATGTGGGTCTCACCCGATGACAGTTCGGTCTATTATCGAATCGGCGTGATCGGCGGCATGGTCACAGGCAACCAGACTATCTCGGAGTTGGCGAGCGAAGTCCGGAGGATTGAAGGCGGCATCGCCGCATTGACCATCAGTGACGGCACAAACCGGATGAATATTTTCGGTGACGACGCTGGAATGAAGGGCGCGGCTTTCCGCCACCGACAATTCCAGATCGCAGATGGCCAGATCAGGGTCGAGACCACTACTCGTATCGATCCGCCGAGATTGCGCGATCGCTTGTCGGTTCTGCTTCCGCTGGTAATCCTTGTCGCGGCCGTGCTGCTCAGTTGGTATCTGGTCAAACGCCTGCTGCTCCGTCCACTGGACAAGTTGCAACGAGCGGTAAACGATTATTGGCCCGGCAAGACCCTCGCGATTCCGGACGATCTGGGATCGACCGCGGAAATCTACAAATTGGGCGGTGCATTCGAGCGCGCGGTGACGCGGATCGAACAATCCGAATCTGGGATGGCCGAGGCGCTCGAGGGTCAACGACGGCTGGTCCGCGAAGTGCATCACCGAGTGAAGAACAATTTGCAGGTAATTGCGTCGATGCTGTCGATTCACGGGCGCAGCGCCGTCACGCCGGAATCGAATGCCGCCTACGCCGCAATGGGACGCCGCGTCGACGCACTGTCGGTGGTTCACCGCAATCACTTTGCGGATGTCGAAGAAACGCGGGGCATTGCGCTTCGTCCATTGTTGGTAGAGCTGGCTGCCACTCTTCGTGCCTCGGCTCCCGATCCGGCCCGACCGCCCTCGATCCGGCTCGAGGTAGACAACCTCCATACGACACAGGATGCCGCCGTCGCGGTCTCGTTCTTCGTCACCGAAGTGGTTGAGTTCGTGATGCTCGCCACGCCTGCGGCCACCGTAGAGATCGACCTCAAGCGAACCAGCGAGTTGGCCGCGACGCTGAGTGTCGCGAGCGAAACGCTGATTCGGACCGGCCAGGAGGAAACGTCGGAGCGGCGTCAGTTCGATCGGGTTTCCCAGGGTCTAGCGCGTCAGTTGCGCTCTCCTCTCGACGAAAAGCTGGCGCGATTGGCGGTCGATCTGCCCGTTTTCCCGAACTGAATTCTGGCCGCGATTTCAGTTTGATGAAAAAATTTTGAGGCGGCTGGAACCGGCCTCCGCAGAGGGCGTTCTACTCTTCGGATAGCGAACTTTTTGCCCCCCCGCTCTCGCTGTCCGTTACAATGGGCCCGGAACCGCCAACCCTCCCCCCCCCCGGTGGCGATTCCGGGCCCAAATTGCGCCCGAACTCGTCGCCATCTTTGGAAGTCTTGTTCGCTGCTGCTCGCGCCCGGCGCCAATGCGTCACACGGATTGCGAGCAAGGCAAATTCGTAAAGCGAATAGAGCGGCACCAGCATCAGCAGCATCGAAACCGCATCAGGCGGCGTGAGAACCGCCGACACTAGGCCGCAAACGACAATGGCGTAGCGCCGCGAAGCCGCCAGCGTTTCGCGAGACACGATCCCTGCCCGCTCCAGGATCATCAACAAGACTGGCGTCAGGAAGGCGACTCCGAATCCGAACAGGAAGCGGGTGACGAAGCTGAGGTAATTGCCAATTGCCGGAAGCGCTTCCTGCTCGACTCCACCAACATTCCCCTCGAATCCGAGCAGGAACTTCAGCGCCCACGGCATGGCGACATAATAAGCGAAGGCCGCACCGCTCGCGAAGAAGAACGGCGTCATCAGCAGGAACGGCAGGAAGGCCTTCTTCTCCTTGGCATAAAGCCCCGGTGCGACGAACCGCCACAATTGGGTCGCGAACACCGGGAAGGCGAGCATGAGCGCGGCGAAGAATGCGACCTTCACCTCGACGAAAAATGCCTCGAAAATATCGGTATAGATTAGCTTGCCCTGCCCCGCAGCAAGCAGCGGCTGGACCAGGATCGCAAAGATCGGCTTGGCGAAATAGAGGCATGCGAAGAATGCCCCCAGCAGGGTTACGACAACCCAAAGCAAGCGTCGGCGAAGCTCGATGAGATGCTCCATCAGCGGCGCCTTGCTGTCGTCGAGGTCGCGAATCACGGCAGTTCCCTCTCGGACGGCGGGGTTGGATCATCGTCCGGCGCCGGTGGTGCCTCGAACGGCAATGGTGGCTGGTCTGAATCCACTGCCACATCGGAAGGCGTCGGGGTCATGACCGCGCCCGGATCAGGATAATGCGCATCGGCGGGATATTGGGAAAGGATGCGCTGATTTTCCTCGCGCCACTTCTTTTCCATCTCCTCAAGCTCGGCCTCGCGCATCACATTTTCGATGCCGGCGGTGAAATGGCGAGCATAGCCGCGCACTTTTCCGACCCAGCGCCCGACCTGCAACATGACCTTGGGCAGGTCTTTGGGGCCGATGAACAGCAGGGCCAGCACGGCCACGATCAGCAGCTCGGAGGAATCGACGCCGAACATCGGCGATGGTCAGCCCGGCGCTAGCGCGACTGGTCGTCACCCGCCGGCGGCGGCACATCGGCGCTCCGCGGCGTGATGTCGATCGGCTGCTGCGGGGGTGTATTGTTCTGCGGCGGCAAATGCGTCTGGCGCTGCTGGTCCGCCTTTTTCTCGTCCTCGTCGGCCAGGCCCTGCTTGAAGCTTTTCAGGCCCTTGGCGACATCGCCCATCATCGAGGAGAAGCGGTTGCCACCGAACAACAGCAGCAAGAGAACGGCGAGAATGATCCAGTGAATCAGGCTGAACGAGCCCATGGGCTGTCACTCCGAGAGGAAAGGTTGGCGCTAACCTAGTCGCTCTCGTCGTCGCTTTCCAGTTGAAGCTCACCAAGCTGGTCCTGAATCGCATCGTCGTCGAGGGGATCGAGCAGGCCGGCGGCCTTCAGATCGTCGATTCCCGGCAGGTCGCGGCGCGATTCAAGCCCGAAATGGGTCAGGAAGTCCTGAGTCGTGGCGTAGAGTAACGGCCGACCGGGCGATTCGCGCCGGCCCGCCGCACGTACCCATCCCGCCTCCATCAGCACATCGAGCGTGCCCTTCGATATCTGGACTCCGCGAATCGCCTCGATCTCGGCGCGGCTGACCGGTTCGTGATAGGCGATGATGGCAAGCGTCTCGGTCGCCGCGCGCGACAATCGGCGCGGCTCTTCGCGCGTCCGGCGCAGCAAATGGGCCAGATCGGGTGCGGTCTGGAAATGCCAGCGCCCACCGCGTTCGACCAGT
>JBDTMR010000173.1:0-3323 GCA_039934175.1 Sphingomicrobium sp. | reverse complement strand
CGGAAGGTGGCGTGATCCTCGTCGTCGTGGATGCGCTCGACCTTGAACATCGTGCGCACCTTGCCGGCGAAGAAAATCCCTGAGAGCAGGACGCCAGCGAGCACGCCCTTGGCGAGATCGTGGGTCGCGACGACGACGACGACGGTCGCAAGCATGACCACCGACGATTGCCATGGATGGTGACGGATGTTGGGAATCGAATTCCAGCTGAACGTGCCGATCGACACCATAATCATGATCGCAACCAGGGCGGGCATCGGAATCTGACCGACAATCGAGCCCAGAACCGCAAGCAGGACGAGCAGGAAGGCACCGGCGGTGAAGGTCGACAGCCGTCCGCGTCCGCCCGAGGTGACGTTGATCACCGACTGGCCGATCATCGCGCAACCGCCCATGCCGCCGAACAAGGCAGCGACCATGTTGGCGCTTCCCTGGCCCAGGCATTCGCGGCGCTTGTCGCTGTCGCTGTGGGTCATGTCGTCGACGATCTGCGCGGTCAGCAAGGACTCGAGCAGGCCGACCGCTGCCATGGTGAGCGAATAGGGCAGGATGATCCGAAGCGTGTCGAGCGTCAGCGGGATGTCGGGCCAGGCCAGGCTTGGCAGGCCGCTGGGCAGGTGGCCCATGTCGCCGACTTCGTTGACCGGTGCGTTGGTCCACAGGCTGATTGCGGTCAGCACCACGATGGCGATGAGCGGCGAGGGCACCGCCTTGGTCAGGCGCGGGAACAGGTAGATGATTGCTAGGCCGCCCGCGATCATCGCATAGGCCTGCCATGTCACGCCAAGTAGTTGCGGCAATTGCGCCATGAAGATCAGGATCGCCAACGCATTGACGAAGCCGGTGATGACCGAGCGCGAAACGAATTGCATGAGCAGATCGAGCCGGAGGAAACCTGCGGCGATCTGGATCAGTCCCATCACGATGGTCGCGGCGAACAGGTATTCGACGCCGTGATCGCGCACCAACGGCACGACGACGACGGCAACGGCGGCGGTTGCGGCGCTGATCATTCCGGTCCGTCCGCCGGTCAGCGAAATCACGATGGCGATGGCAACCGAGGCGTACAGGCCGACGCGCGGATCGACGCCCGCGATGATCGAAAAGCCGATCGCTTCGGGGATGAGGGCAAGCGCGACGACGATCCCGGCAAGCAGGTCGGCGCGAGGATTGGCGAACCATTCGCGGCGAAGCGTGGCGATGTTCATGGAAATTCACATTCGGTCGATGGCGCATCGGCTGCGCTACGTGATCCGGGGGATAGGCGCCCGGCCGAGCCACCCGAGCTGCGCCGGGTCCGTCGAAGTCCGCTTACTGGCGCATTATGCTGCGCTGCACAAGAGAGAGGTGCTGTTGATCAGGATTGGTTGCGTAGTTCGATCCGTCTGAGCTTGCCAGTGGTCGTCTTGGGAAGGTCATCGACAAACGCGATTTCACGAGGATATTTATAAGGAGCAATCCGGTCCTTGACGAACGCCTTGAGTCCGTCGGCCAGCTCGTCGCTCGGTTCGGCGAAATCGGCAAGTACGACGAAGGCTTTCACCTGCTGCCCGCGTTTCGGGCAAGGCACACCAATGACGGCGCATTCGGTGACCGCGGGATGGGCGAGTAGGGCATTCTCCACTTCGGGCGCGCCGATATTGTAGCCAGCGGAGACGATCATGTCGTCGCTTCGCGCGACATACCAATAATAGCCCTCGGAATCCCGGCGGTAGGTGTCGCCGGTGATATTCCAGCCACCTTCGACATAGTCGCCCTGTCGTTCGTCGGCGAGATATTTGCATCCCGTCGGCCCCTTGACCGCAAGGCGACCTTCGCCGTCGTCGAGCGGTAGGCCGTCCGGATCGAGGACGGCGGCTTCGTACCCCGGTACTGCACGCCCGGTGCTGCCGGGACGGATTTGCTTGCCGCTTTCGGCGATGAAGATGTGCATCATCTCGGTCGCGCCGATGCCGTCGACGATGGCGATCCCGGTGCGCTCCTTCCACGCCTCCCAGATCGCCTGGGGCAGATGCTCGCCCGCCGACAGGCACGCCCTAAGCGAATCCAGGGCGGTATCGAGCGCGTCGTGGCCGATCATCGTCTTGTAGGCGGTCGGCGCGGTGGCGAGGTGGGTGACACCATGCCTGGCGATACACGCCAGCATCTCCTCCGGCGTGGCCTTTTCAACGGTTGCCGTCGCGGCCCCGAAGCGCAGCGGAAACAGCAACGTCGCGCCCAGTCCGAACGTGAAGGCGATCGGTGCACTGGTCATCACCACATCGCCGGGCTTCATCGCGAAATGAGTTTTGGCGAAGGTGTCGCAAGGGCTCAGCACGTCGCGGTGGAAGTGGATGCATCCCTTGGGGACGCCGGTAGTGCCGCTGGTGAACGCAATTAGCGCCGGATCGTCCTGTCGGGTGGTGATGGCGGCGAGCGGCGCCAGATTGGCGGCGCGGCCTTCAAGCGTACCGTGGCCGTAATCGCCGTCAAATTTGATGATATGCTTGAGGAAGCGGGTCTGCTGCGCGGCGTCGCGAAGATCGCCGATGAATCGGCTGTCGCAGATCGCATGGCTGATTTCGGCCTTGTCGATGACGGTCGCCATCTCGCCGGGGCGAAGCAGCGGCATGGTGGTGACCGCGACTCCGCCTGCTTTCAACACGCCGAGCCATGCGGCGAAGAGCGTGTAGGTATTCGGTCCGCGCAGCAAGACGCGATTGCCGGGCACAAGCCCTTCTTCCTCGACCAGCAGGCGCGCGATCCGCCCGGAAAAGGAATCAAGCTCGGCGTAGATCCAGCGACCGTGGTCGTTGACGACGGCCGGCGCATCGGGCGCACCGCCTTTTAGCAATTCGACGGCGGCATTGAGGTCACCCGGATAGTCGAGCAGCAGGAAATCAGGCTGCTTCTCCTTCGGTGGAAGATGCTCCTCGACGAAGCGGTCGCTCATTCGGGGATCACCGCCGTTGCCTCGATCTCTACCTTGGCCGATTTTTCGACGAGGCGCACGACCTCGACCATGGCGATCGCCGGATAGTGATTGCCCATGATGCTCTTCCACAGGGGGGCGAGTTCATCGCGGCTAACCAGATATTCCTGCGCGTCGGTAATGTAGATGGTCAATCGAACGATATGTTCGGGCCGGGCGCCACCCTCGGCAATTATGGCGATGATGTTTCGCAGCGCCTGGGCAAACTGCTGGTCGAGCCGATGGGAGACGAGCACCTCTCTCTCGTTCCAGCCGATCACGCCGGCAGTGAAGATCATTCGTCCGGTCACCGCAATGCCGTTGGCATAGCCCTTGGGTTGCGGCCAGCCGGGCGGTTGCAGGATGGTCATGA
>JBDTMR010000172.1:0-3369 GCA_039934175.1 Sphingomicrobium sp. | reverse complement strand
TGGACCTGATGGGGATCACCCTGAACGGCCTGTCGCTGCTCGCGCTGAGCCTGGTCGCGGGGGTGCTCGTCGACGATGCGATCGTCGAGATCGAGAATATCGTCAGACACATGCGAATGGGCAAAACCGCCTATCAGGCGTCGATGGACGCGGCCGACGAAATCGGGCTCGCCGTCGTCGCGACGACCATGTCGATCGTCGCCGTCTTCCTTCCGGTCGCGCTGATGCCGGGCATTTCCGGTCAGTTCTTCAAGAGTTTTGGCTACACCGTCGTCATCGCCGTGCTGATGAGCTTGTTCGTCGCCCGCATGATCACGCCGCTGATCGCGGCTTACTTCCTCAAATCGCACGGCGTTGCCGAACATGCTTCCGGCTCGTCGATGCAGAAATATCTCTCCGTGCTGCGTTGGTCGCTGACGACCCACAAGGCCGAAGCTTATCGCAAGGAACATCCGGGATTCTTCCGGTCGGTGCTTTCGCTGTTCCGCGACCATCGCATCTGGATGGTCGGTGTCGGCCTTGGCGCGTTCATCCTTCAGGCGGTCCTCTTCGCCACGCTTTCGATGTCGTTCCAGCCAACGGTCAATGTCGACTTCAGCCGGGTTCGTATCGGGATGCCGCCGGGCTCGACCGTCGCCCAGGCGTCGGAATTGGCGGGACGAACGGCCGCGATTGTCGAGAAGAACCCGAACGTCGAACGCGTCTTCCAGCGCATCTATTCGGGCGCTGCCTTCCTCAACGTGGTGCTCAAGAAGGATCGCGACGTTACCTCGGTCGAATTCGAACGATCGCTGGCGCCTGAACTCGCCAAGATTCCCGACGCCCAGGTAAATTTCATGAGCCAGGGCGGCGGCGGTCCGGGCAGCGGTGGCCGTGACATGGTGCTATACCTCGGCAGCGATAATCCGGTCCTGCTGCAGAAAGTGGCCAACCAGATTTCCGACGAAATGGAGACCCTTCCCGATCTGGTCGCGCCGCGCGTCGTCGGCGATCTCGTTCGACCGGAAATCACGATCAAGCCGCGCTTCGATCTGGCTGCCGATCTCGGTGTGACCACGGCCGCATTGAGCCAGACGATCCGGATCGCGACGCTGGGCGATATTTCCCAGAATAGTGCGAAATTCTCGCTCGCCGATCGTCAGGTCCCAATCACCGTCTCGCTTTCGGAAGCGTCGCGCCGCGACCTTGGCGTGCTCGAAAACCTGCCAGTCCCGACGACCAGCGGCGGTTCAGTTCCACTCAAGTCGGTGGCCGAAATCGGCTTCGGCTCGGGACCGTCGGCGGTTCAGCGCAGCAACCAGGTGCGCCGCATTGCGGTCGGTGCCGACCTTGCCCCGGGGCTCGTGTCCGGCGACGTCTGGCCGAAGATCAACGCGCTTCCATCGGTCAAGAATATGCCACGCGGCGTCGCCAAGCTCGAGCTCGGCGACAGCAAGTGGCAGGCCGAATTGCTCTATTACTTCTTCCTCGCGCTCGGCGCCGGCATCCTGCTGGTGTTCGCGGTGCTGGTCCTGCTTTATCGCCGCTTCCTGTCGCCGCTGGTCAACATGGGATCATTGATGCTCGCACCGCTCGGTGCCGCCATCGGCCTTCATATCGTCGGCCAACCGGTGTCGCTGCCGGTGTTCATCGGGATCCTGATGTTGTTCGGAATCGTCGCCAAGAACTCGATCCTGCTGGTCGATTTCGCGGTCGAGATGATGGATCACGGCATGGAGAAGAATGCGTCGATTATCGAAGCCGGGCACAAGCGCGCCCAACCGATCGTCATGACGACCGTCGCGATGGTCGCCGGCATGGTCCCGATTGCCCTCTCGCTCTCGGGCGACGGCAGTTGGCGCGCGCCGATGGGCGTAACGGTGATCGGCGGCCTGATCTTCTCAACGATCCTCACCTTGCTCCTCGTCCCGGCCTATTTCTCGATCGCGGTCGATATCGAGCAATGGATTGGCCGCGGCTTCCGCCGACTGGTCGACAATGGCGAGGAACATGCGCCGATGAACGATCCGCTCCCGGCCGAGTGATCAAGCGGGTGCGGGCGTGACAAGCGCCCGCGCCGCGCTAGGGTAGAGCCCGTGAGCCGTGCCCCTGCCCTTTCCCGTTTCAATCCCGCCCAACCGGGCGCGCGCGGGATGAAAATCGCCGCGACCGGCTTGCTCGTTGCTATGGCGGTCGCCTATTTTCTGGCGCGCGCCTACGAGCCGGCTTACCCGTCGCTGGCATGGCTCAAGGCTTTTGCCGAAGCCGGCATGGTCGGCGGCCTTGCCGACTGGTTCGCGGTGACCGCCCTGTTCCGCCATCCGCTCGGCGTACCGATCCCGCACACGGCGATCATTCCGCGCAACAAGGACCGAATTGGCGAGACACTCGCGACGTTCCTCAAGGAAAATTTCCTGATTGCACCCGTCGTTGCACGGCGAATGCGCAGTCTCGATCTCGCTGGTGCCGCTGGCCGCTTCCTGCAAGCACCGTCGGGCGCGGAAAACCGCATTCGACAAGGCGCAAGCCGCCTGATCGCCGACATTTTCGAAGGCCTCGACGACGAACGGCTCGGCGGCCTGTTCAAGACCGCCCTCGCCTCACGACTCCGCAATATGCAGGTGGCCCCGATCATCGGTCACGCCTTGGCGAGCGCGATCAACGAGGATCGCCATGTCCCGATGCTCGAAGCGGCAATTCGCTGGACCGCGCGGGCGTTGGACGCAAATGAGGGCCTCATCCGCGACATGGTCAAGAAGCGCACCAATTGGGTGCTCAAGCTGGCCGCAATCGATACGAGAATCGGCGATTCGGTAATCGACGGCCTGCGCAAGCTGACGGTTGAAATGCACACCGACCCTGCCCACCCGATGCGGATCAAGATCGAGCAGGCGCTGGCCGATCTCGCCAACGATCTTCAGACCAAGCCGGAAACGCAGGCCCGGGTCGAGGATTGGAAGAACCAGTTGCTCGACAACAAGTCGGTCGGCCTGTGGATCGACACCCTGTGGCAAAAGGGGCGCGAGGCAATCATCAAGTCGGCGCGCAATCCCGACGCCGCGATGGCAGGCAAGCTCGGCGATGTGCTGAAATCGATGGGTCAGAGCCTGGAAAAGGACGAACGGATCCGCAAGGCGATCAACCAGTTTGCTAGGCGCGCCGTCGCCGGGATGGCGGCAAGCTATGGCGGGTCGATCGTGAAGCTGGTCAGCGAAACCGTGCGCGGCTGGGACGCCCAGACCGTCACCGACCGCCTGGAAAGCGCGGTCGGCCGCGATCTGCAATATATCCGGATCAACGGCACCTTGGTGGGCGGCAGCGTCGGAATACTGCTTCACGCGCTCGACACCCTGTGAGTATCACCTTTCGCGACGCCGAACCGGCCGACAG
>JBDTMR010000171.1:0-3372 GCA_039934175.1 Sphingomicrobium sp. | reverse complement strand
GGAGGAATGAGCAAGCTATCGGTGACGACGAAGCTTCTAGCCATTGCTGTCGCCACCGCGTTTCAGGAGGGTCGAGTGTGATGAAGCAGCGTGAAGCACGCCAGCCAGTTGCCGTACCTGCGCGACTTCGTGTCGCTGCCGGATGGCAGGATGCGACCATTCTCAACCTTTCGACCCGCGGCGTGATGTTCCGCTGCACGATTCCGATGGAACGCGGCCATTTTCTCGAACTCAGGCGGGGAAGCCATGTCATCGTCGCGCAGGTGATGTGGGGGAGGGACGGTCGCTATGGCGCCAAGGCGCAAGGACTCATTCCGATCGCCGACGTCGTCCTCGACAAGCCGGCGATCCGCTCGGTTCTGCGTCCCATCGAGCGGCGCATCGTCCCGCGAAGCGTGACCGAACGTGCTGAATCGGCCCGACGATGCGGTCGAGCAATGGAAATGCTGCTGGCCGGACTGGGCGCTGTCTGTGCGGCCTTCATTCTTGCTGATTTGGCTTATGGCGCGTTTGGCATACCGATGCGCGCGGTAGAGCTCGCGCTTACCGCCCAGTGAAGACGGCGGGGCGCTTTTCGAGGAAGGCAGCAACACCTTCGCGATAATCGTCGGTGAAGCCGAGGCGGCGCATTTCGTCGCGCTGCAGGTCGAGTTCCTCGTCGAGGCTTCGATTCCAGCTGGTTCGGATCATCGACTTGATCGCTGCAAGCCCGAGCGGGGGCAGGCTGGCGAGCTTGCGAGCAAGGACGTCGACTTCCTCGTCCAGCCATTCGCCGCCGACGCATTTCCAGATCAATCCCCAGTCGGCCGCCTGCTGCGCCTCGACTGGTTCGCCGGTCAACGCCAGCCCCATCGCCCGCGCTTGACCCAGATGGCGGGTCAGGTGCCAGCTGCCGCCACTGTCGGGGACGAGCCCCAAGGCCGAAAAGCTCTGGATGAATTTGGCGGTCGATGCGGCGACGACTAGGTCGCAGGCCAATGCGATGCTCGCGCCCGCCCCGGCGGCAACGCCGTTGACCTTGGCGATCACCGGCTGGGGCAAGGCTGCGATCGCTCGGATCAGCGGGTTCCAGCATTGCTCGACCGTTTCGCCGAGGTCGGTCGGGCCCTGTTCGGCGCTGACCGCACGATCGCTTAAATCCTGCCCCGCGCAAAAGCCGCGTCCGGCGCCGGAGATGATCACCACGCGCGCATCGCCAAGATTGGCCAGCGCGTCGCGAAGTTCGGCATGCATGGCGCGGGTGAAGCTGTTGAGGCGGTCGGGCCGGTTGAGCGTGATCCGCGCGATTGCGTCGGCGCGGTCTAAGAGGATGTTCTCGTAAGTCATTAGGGTGCCGCCTTTCTGCCCGCACCGCATAGCAACGGCAGCGGGGGCAGGCCAATCGGCTTAGTAGGCCCGGAAGTTTTCCAGTGCCTGCTGGGTCGTACCGTCACGTTCGGCAAAGCGAAGGAATTTGACCCGCTCGACCAAGATTTCGGGCGGGGTTGGCTGCTTGGCGAACAAGCGCATCACTTCGTCGGCATATTCATCGAGCGGCTGATAAGCGTCGCGGGTCGATTGACCCGGCGTAAGGTCGGTCTGGACCCCTGGCGGTGCCAGCTCGATCACCTCGACTTCGCCGCGCAATTGTTCACGCAGCGACTGGCTGTAGCTGTGCATTGCCGCCTTGGTCGCGGAATAAGTCGCGGTGGCCGGCAGCGGCACGAATGCCAGGCCGGATGTAACATTGACGATGGCCGGGTCCGACGCATTCTTGAGATGGTCGATGAGTGCGTTGGTAAGCCGGATCGGACCGAGCAGGTTGGTGACGATCGTTGCTTCGGCGTCGGCCAGATCGCGGCGCGCGGTCGGATCTTCGCGCCGCATGATACCCGCATTGTTGACCAGCACGTTGAGGCCCGGATGCTCGGCCACCAGCGCACTGGCGAACGCTTCGATCGTATCGGCGGATTCTACATCGAGCGGCACGGCGTGCATGCGTTCGCGGCCCGCAATGGTCTCTTCAAGTGCATCAAGGCGCCGACCCGCGACGATGACGATGTTGCCCGCATCGTGCCAGCGCCGGGACAGCGCGCGGCCAATTCCGGAACCGCCGCCAGTGACGAGGATCGTGTTGCCTTCGATCTTCATGAAATGCCTCCAAGGGCTGATACGGGAAAGGCGAGAACGTCCATTTAGTCTCAAGCTGACCGATAGGAAGAAGGCACCCCGAAAGAATGATGCTTGCCCGAAAGAGAGCGTGATGGTGGAAACCGCGCAGGCGGCGTTCCACGGCGCCGTATAGTTAACGGCTTCTTCACCCTATCTGGCTAACCCGACGACAGACTTTTCGCCGGGGTAGAATGACCAGCATTTGCAAAAAGATCGTATTGGCTGCTGCGCTCGTCGTGTGCGGGTTGTCGACGACACCGGCAAGCGCGGCGTCGGTCAATGCGTCGGTCAACGCCAAGGTGATCAAGCCGCTTCAGTTGACCGCCAAGCAGGGACTCGACTTCGGCCAGATATTGCTCGGTGCGGGAACTGGCAGCTGGACCGTCAGCCTGAGCCAGACCGGAACCCTGACTTGTCCTGCACCGCTCGTTTGCACTGGCGCGCCGCGCACCGCGATCCTCAACGTTGCCGGTTCGAATGGCAATGTCGTGCTGATCAGCGCGGCGACGACCGATTTGACCAATGCGACCGGAAGCAAGATCCGCTTCACGCCGAGTGCGCCGACCTCGGTGACGCTGACCAACAGCGGAAATCCCGGTACCGATTTCAACGTTGGTGGCGCGCTGGCGTTGACGGCGACGACTGCCGACGGCACCTACAGCGGCGTCGTCACGATCACCGCCGATTATCAGTAAGCTGCGACAAGGTCGCCGACGGCGATGCGAGCCGCTGTGGCTACCGGACGACGAAGGAACATGACGTTTCGTTCGCGATGCTCACCCCCATCCGCGTCCATCGGAACCATCGAAAAATCGATCTGCCAATCCGGATCGGCGGCGCGGGCGGCGCGGGCGAGAACTACTCGCGGATAAGCCCAGCTCATCGCCTTGATCCGTTCCAGCGCTGGCGCAGCGATATAGATGATCATCGCTTCGCAACCATCGCCCATCATCGTCGCGAGCCGATCGAAATAGGTGCTCAATTCCGCCGGCGGAACATGCTGCAAAACGGCATTGGAGAAGACGAAGTCGGGCTTCCAGTCGGCAATGGCCCGGACCGTTTTCTCGTCGATCAGCCCGAATCGCGGCGCCTTGCTTGCAATCAACGACTCGCCGACCAACGCCTTTCCCTCCGCGATGAAGCGGTCGGTGACATCGATTCCCCAATAACAGCTGGCATCCTGTTCCCGGATGACGAATTGACCGAGGCGCAGGCTGCCGC
>JBDTMR010000170.1:0-3392 GCA_039934175.1 Sphingomicrobium sp. | reverse complement strand
GGCGAGGCGCTGACGACCGGGGTGCGGCGATTGCTACCGGCGATCGGCGCTTCCTTGCTCTACATCATCCCGATGCTGATCGTCGTTGTGATCATGCTCTCAACGTTCGTCGGGGCGGGGACACCAGAAGAAATGGTTGCAAGATTGAAGAGCCTGAGCGGCAGCCAACTCCTGGCGCTCATGGTCGTGTTCATCGCTTTCTTCTATCTCGCCATCCGCTTCTGTCTCGCGAATGCTGTGGCGGTGGCCGAAAGCAGCAATCCGGTGGCGATCCTCAAGAGAAGCTGGGCGCTCACGCGTGGGCACGGTCTTCGCCTTTTCGGACTCCTCGTCCTGATTGGCATCGTCGGATTGATCCTCGGCAGCGTGGCTAGCCTGATCGGCGGATTGCTGATCACGCTCTTGTTCGGCCCGGTGCAGCCGATGACGATCGGGGCGTTGGTGTTCGGACTGATCAACGGAATCGCCAACGCGGCGCTGATCACGCTTTTCGTCCTGATGGTGGCGCGAATCTATGCGCAGCTGGTCAACACGGGATCGGTTCCCAAGGTCGAAGACATTTTTGCCTAACGCCAGCGCGCCAGTGGCGGCAGACTCATCAGGATCGCGTCGATGTTTCCGCCGGTCTTGAGGCCGAACAAGGTGCCGCGGTCGTAGAGCAGGTTGAATTCGACGTAGCGACCACGAAAGTCGAGCAATGCGTCCATGTCTTCGTCGGTGAACGGCAGATCCATCCGCTTGCGAACGATTTGCGGGTAGATATCCAGGAATGCTTCGCCGACGTCGCGCGTGAAGGCGAAATGCTCGTCGAAATGATCTTCCAGCCGGTCGTAGAAGATGCCGCCGGCGCCGCGCGCCCGGTTGCGGTGCGGGATCCAGAAATAATCCTCGGCCCATTTCGCGAAGCGATCATAGAAGGTTGCGTCATGCGCGGCACACGCTGCGCGAAGCCGGGCGTGAAAAGCATCGGTATCCTCGGCATACGGGATTGCGGGGTTGAGGTCGGCGCCGCCACCGAACCAGCGCCGGGTCGTAGTCAGGAAGCGCGTGTTCATGTGAACCGCCGGAACGTGCGGGTTGGCCATGTGCGCGACGAGGCTGATGCCCGTCGCGAAAAAGCTCGGATCTTCCTCGGTACCGGGAATCTGCGCGGCGAATTCGGGATTGAAGCGTCCCCCGACGCTGGAAACGTTGACTCCGACCTTTTCGAAGACCTTGCCTTTCATGACGCCGCGGACACCGCCGCCGCCGGGTGAGCCGTCTTCTTCGACGCGATCCCAGGGAATGAATTCAAAAGCGGCGTTGCTGCCTGCTTCGCGCTCGATGGCCTCGAAGGCGCTGCAAATTCGGTCGCGCAGCAATTCGAACCATTCGCGTGCTGCCTGTTGCTGATCGTCGAGCGGTTTCATTCGGGCAATAATCCTGTCTGTCGCATGGCCTCGCCGAGCGCGAGCGCTGCCGAGGTTGCGAGGTTGAACGATCGCACGCCGGCGCGGATCGGCAGGCGCAGTCGAACGTCGCATGATGCCGCCACCTCGGCCGGAACGCCGCCACTTTCTTTGCCGAAGATCAAAATGTCGTCGGCTGCGAACGAAAAATCGTGGGTCCTCGCCTGAGCCTTGGTCGTCAACAGGACGAGTCTTCCCGGCTGAGCGGCGCGAAAGGCGGCAAAATCGGCGTGCCTGAAGATCTCGACGTGGTTGATATAGTCCATGGCGGTCCGTCGTACGCGGCGGTCATCCCATTCGAACCCCATTGGCTCGATCAGATCGACCGGAATGCCAAGGCAGGCGCCCAGCCGGAGGACAGCGCCGACATTCTGGGCAATTTCGGGTTCGAATAGGGCGATGCGCATGACGAGCCGGATGGCCGCAAAGACAAGGATGTTCAAGGGGAGGTGAACTGGCCCCTTGGCACCCGCGCGTGTCCCCGCTATCAGCGCGCCAACCTTCTCCGGCGTTGCCGGTGGAGGCGTCGTATCCGTCCCTTTCGGGGCAGTTGAAATCAGACGTGCAAAAAAGGGTGAGCATGGCCACGCCGGAAAATATCGTTGGCGTTCCCGAAGGAGGCGACGGAGTTCGCCGCCGGGACTTCATCAACATCGCTGCGGTTAGTTTCGCGGGCGTCGGCGGCGCTGCCGTCCTTGCTCCGCTTCTCACGCAGATGAGTCCGTCGGCCGACGTGCTCGCCATGGCGTCGACCGAGGTCGACATTTCCAAGATCGCGCCGGGGCAGGGCATCAAGACGATGTGGCGCAAGCAGCCCGTCTTCGTCCGCAACCTGATGCCGAAAGAGATTCAGGAAGCCAATGCGGTCAAGCTGGCCGACCTGCGCGACCCGCAAACGCTGGCAGAGCGGACCAAGCCGGGTAAGGAGAACTGGCTGATCACGCTGGCGGTCTGCACCCATTTGGGCTGCGTCCCGCTGGGCATCAGTGAGGGTGAGAATCGCGGCGATTACGGCGGCTATTTCTGCCCGTGTCACGGATCGCATTACGATACGGCGGCGCGCATTCGCAAAGGTCCGGCGCCGCTGAACCTTCACGTTCCGGATTATGCATTCACGTCCGACACTGTCGTGACGATCGGCTAAGGGGCATAAGATGAGCTTTTCCTGGGCCAAGCCCTACGAACCGAAAACCGAACTGGGCAAGTGGTTCGACGACCGACTGCCGGTCCCGCGCTTGGTTTATGGCGCGATCGGCGGCGGTTACCCGGTTCCGCGCAACCTGAATTATTTCTGGAACTTCGGCGTTCTCGCCGGCCTGTTCCTGATGATCCAGATCATTACCGGGATCGTGCTGGCGATGCATTATTATGCATCTGCCGACGGGGCTTTCAGTTCGGTCGAACATATCATGCGCGACGTCAACGCTGGCTGGTTCCTGCGATACGCCCACGCCAATGGCGCAAGCTTCTTCTTCATTGTCGTCTACGTCCACATTTTCCGCGGTCTGTTCTTCGGCTCCTACAAGGCGCCGCGCGAACTGATCTGGATGCTCGGCCTGGTGATCTACCTGCTGATGATGGCGACGGCCTTCATGGGCTATGTCCTGCCGTGGGGTCAGATGAGCTATTGGGGTGCACAGGTCATTACCGGCTTCTTCTCGGCCTTCCCCGTTGTCGGCGAGCCGCTGCGCGTCTGGCTGCTCGGCGGCTTTGCGCCGGACCAGGCCGCGCTGACTCGCTTCTTCTCACTCCATTATCTGCTGCCTTTCGTGATTGCGGGCGTCACCATCCTGCATATCTGGGCGCTGCACATCCCCGGGTCGAACAACCCGACCGGCGTTGATGTGAAGACGGAAAAGGACACGCTTCCGTTCCATCCGTTCTACACCGCCAAGGACGGCTGGTTCGCGGGTGCCGTGCTGACAGTTTATGCGTTCGTCGTCT
>JBDTMR010000169.1:0-3488 GCA_039934175.1 Sphingomicrobium sp. | reverse complement strand
CGCCAAGCGCCTCGCGGTAGCGCAGGTGCGCCGAGCGGGCGAGCGTGTCGACCTGACTGCCGGCGTCGTTGACATAATATTCCTTGGTGACCCGAAATCCGGCGGCTTCGAGCAGTTTGGCGAGTGCATCGCCAACCACCGCGCCGCGGCAATGGCCCATGTGCATCGGCCCGGTCGGATTTGCCGACACATATTCGATATTCACCCGCTCGTTGTTGCCAACTTCGCTCAGCCCGTAATGCTCGCCTTTGGCAAGCACGGTGACGAGTTCATCGCGCCAGACCTGGTCGGACAATCGAAGATTGATGAATCCGGGGCCGGCGATCTCCACCGAGGTCACCCCGGCCAGCGCCGCCAGTTTCGGTTGCAACAAGGCTGCAAGCGCGCGCGGATTGGTTCCGGCCGCTTTCGACAGAACCATTGCCGCATTCGTCGCCAGGTCGCCGTGCGAAGGATCGCGAGGCGGCTCGACCGCGACCGCCTTGCGGCTGGCCTCTGCGGGCAAATCACCGGAAGCGACCATCTCGTCGAGGACTTGGTCGAGAAGTGCGGAATAAAGGGCGTAAAGCGACACGAATTTCACCAATGGCCAGAGGGACGCGGCCCACTAGCGCATCGCCGCACTCAGGTCACGCAGCTTGGACCTGCCGGGTTAGCGGTTGGAACCTGCCGGCGCGAACACGATCCGCCAGTGGGTGCGACCGGATGCATCGACCATCTGGGCGCGCGGTCGAATGCCGCGCAGCTTGATCTCGCCGGCTGCACCGAACGCGAAATGGCTATGATCGCCTTCGTCCAGCGATTCGAGCAGATGATAGCCGGCATTGCGCAGCGCCGCCGCAATCTGGGCATGGCGAACGCCCGGGCGACGCGCGATGTCGATCGCCCGGCCGCTGAGGTGGTAGCTGTTGGCCACCCCGCCAACCCGACGATTATGCTCTACCGATCGCGCCGTGCTGGTCACGCGGCCCCATTGCGCCCCGATCCGGACGATGTCGTGGATGGCGAAGCCGACCAGCGGCTTGCCGGGCAATGGGGCCAGCGACGGATCGACATAAGCGGTCTTTGGCGGGACCAGGAAGGGTTCGCTGCCGCTACCGGGCGCAGCGCGAACGCCCCAGTCGGTTTTCTGGGCCAAGGCGGGCGCGGAACACGATAACAAGGCCGTGCAAAGCATCAAGCGTAACATGCGATACGAATCCTCCTCTGGCGACTCGTATAACATGCATTAACTTTACGCGCCAAAACGCTTTGCCGCGATTGTCGCACGATGAGACGCTATCGATCAGATGTCGGCATTTTAGAGGGCAAGCGAAAAGGCGCTGGCTTCACTGGCCAGCATCAGCTCAGCGCGCGAATCTCGCGATTATGATGGATTTCGCAGCCATTTTCTCCCGTCGCTGCAACCGCCGCCATCGCCGCCGCAACACGCTCCGCACCGATCGCCTGGTAGCGATCGAGCGGGCCACCGAGAATCAGGTTCATCAACGGGCTAAGCAACATTCCAAGTTTTTCCGCCGGGCGTTTTTCATCGCGCGGTCCGACCAGCAGACCCGGACGGAAGATATCGATCCGCTCGAAGCCCAGCGTCAGCACATCGGCTTCCGCCCGTCCCTTGACCGCCAGATAGGAATTGCGGCTGTGCGGATCGGCGCCGGTCGAGCTGACCATCATCCATTGCCGCGCCCCGGCCTTGTTCGCGGCCCGCGCGAAATCGACCACAGCAATCCGATCGATCGCTTCGAACGCGTCCATCGATCCCGCTACTTTTCGGGTCGTTCCCAAGGTCGAGATGGCGACGTCGACCGCTTCGTTCGCCACGGCGTCGTCCCAATGGTCGACGGTCGCGACCTTGTCGCGGGCCCCAGCGACGCCGATTTCTCGTCGGCCGATGATGAGCAGTTCATGACCCGCCGCCACCAGCAAGGTCGCAAGGCATCGCCCGATCAAGCCAGTGGCTCCGATCATTGCGATCCGGGCCATCAGAAACGATCCGGCAATTCGACCGGGCCAACCAATTTGCGATGCTGGGCAATGGCGAAACGGTCGGTCATTCCGGCAATATAGTCAGCAATGCCGCGCAGGCGAAAGACCTCACCTTCGCCGCGCTGCCAGCCTTCAGGAAGGATGGCGGGATCGGCCCGGAATGCCTCGGCGAGACCAGTCACGACCCGCTGCGCCTCGATCCGGACCGGACGGAGCTGCGCGCTGTCGTAGAGTTTGGCGTAAAGGAAGCGCTTGAGCGCGCGTTCTTCGCCAGCCATTGCCTCCGAAAATCCGACCAATGCGCGCCCGGCTGCGCGGACATCGCCGACGGATCCTACCCCTGCCGCTTGTATCCGACGTTGCGTTTCGTCGAGTACGTCGCCGACCATGATGCCGATCCCGTCGCGAACCAGTGCCTTGATCTTGCGTGTCTGGTCGAGGTCGGGGTGGCGCGCCTCGACCGCCGCCCACAGTTTCGCCACCAATGGCAGCTCAAGCAACTCGTCGATGTCGATAATGCCCGCTCGGAGGCCGTCGTCGATATCGTGATTGTCGTAGGCGATATCGTCGGCAATGGCCGCGACCTGCGCTTCGAGGCTCGGCCAGCTGCCAAGATCGAGCGCAAAGCCGCGGTCCGCGACGGCCATCGCCCAGGGGGCGTCGCCGACCGGACCATTATGCTTGGCCAATCCTTCCAGCGTCTCCCAGGTCAGGTTGAGACCGTCGAACGTGGGGTAAGGGTTTTCCAGGCAGGTGACGAGGCGCAGGGTGTGGCCATTATGGTCGAACCCACCGGCATCGGCGAGCGCGGCGGTCAGCGCGTCCTCCCCGGCATGACCGAACGGCGGATGGCCGAGATCGTGGGCAAGACAGAGCGCCTCGGTCAGATCCTCGTTCAGCCCGAGCGAGCGAGCCATGGTCCGGCCGATCTGGGCGACCTCGATCGAATGGGTCAGCCGGACGCGAAAATGATCGCCGTCAGGAGCAACGAACACCTGGGTCTTATACCGCAGCCTGCGGAAGGCAGCGGAATGGATGATGCGGTCGCGGTCGCGCTGAAAAGCGTCGCGTGGCCCGCGTGGGCCATCGTCCGCCTCCGGATGGGCCCGACCGCGCGATAATTGGGGGGTGGCGGCCAGATCCTTGAAACGGCGCATCAGCTCGGGATTTTCTCGATCTTGATCTGGGCGGGGGTGCGCGTCCACCTAAAGCTGTCGATCCCGGCCTTGTCCAGCGTGGTCACGAACGATTGGGCCTCGGCGGCATCGTCGAAGGGGCCGACCAGCAAACGAAAATAATCCTTGCCGATCGTTACATAGGGCGGCTGACCCTTGAAGAGGTCCGGTTTCTTGGCGCGAATTTTCTTAAATTCGGAGGCCATCATCGCCTTGCTGCTGCTGCCGGCCAATTGCACCCAATGCGTTCCAGCTGTGCCAAGCGCCGAGTCGACGGATTTCGGCGAAGGATTGCTTGCCGCCTTGGTGCGAATATTGCGCGACGCC
>JBDTMR010000168.1:0-3528 GCA_039934175.1 Sphingomicrobium sp. | reverse complement strand
TGCCGGTGTAATTGCCGCGCCGGCTGCTGGTCGGGCTCGACAGCCCTCTCAGCGCCAGGATGAAGCAAACCCCGGCGACCAGATAAGCGATCAGCACCCAGGCGGGCTGCGCCACCGCCTCATGCATCGCGGCGCTCTTTCTTCTTGTACATCGCCAGCATCCGCGCGGTGACCGCGAAGCCGCCGAAGATGTTCACGCTGGCCAAGGCAACCGCGAGCAGGCCCAGCCATTTCGAGGTTGCGCTCCCCGCGGCCGCCGCGGCGATCAACGCGCCGACCACGATCACCGAAGAAATGGCGTTGGTCACCGACATTAGTGGCGTGTGCAGCGCCGGGGTCACTGACCAGACGACGAAATAGCCGACGAAGCAGGCCAGTACGAAAATCGACAGGATCGAAATGAAGTCCATTTGGGCCCCTTGGTAAAAGATGCGCGGCGCTTTGTGGCGGCTCCGATGAAAGCTGTCGAGGGGTCGGCCCCGTTTGACGAAGGCAGTGCAATTAACCGTAACGAGGTTTCCTATTTAATAACCTTTTCACGGCAAGGCAGGAGACGGTCAATTCAGAAGGAGCATCCGCTCGGTGCCCGCGCGTTCGAAACAGAAGTCCGAGCCTTCGTCGACCAAGCTGTTGCTGTGGGTGGCGATAGCGGGACTGATTTTTGGCCTCATCAATTTCGGTGAGCTGCCCGAGGACGTGCTTCGGGCCGGTCGCAACAGCCTTCATCCCCACCGCGCTGGAGGCGACATCGTCTTCGTCAGCATTGACGACAGGTCGCTGCACGATGTGGGTCGGTGGCCGTGGCCGAGGCGGCATCATGCAGAGCTGATCCAAAAGCTCACCGCAGCAAAAGCCGACCGCATTTTCTTCGACGTGATGTTCGAGAACCGAAGCGATCCAGCCGATGACAAGATGCTTGCAAAAGCGATCGAACGTTCCGGTAATGTGACCCTGCCGGTCAGGCTTCGGTCCGGCCCCGACGCCAGTTCGGAATCCGATTTGGCGACTGATTCGATACCGCTGGATATTTTTAGCCGGCATTCGCGCGTAGGCACCATCAGCGTTCGCTACAACTATCAAAACGCGGTCTGGCACCTGCCCTATGCAGTCCGGTTCAAGAACCGGCTGATTCCATCCTATGCAGCCAGCCTGGCCAAGCACCGCAACCTCGGTGAGCAAGAATTCACGCCGGATTATTCGATCGAAACAAGTTCGATCCCGACCATCTCCGCCGCTGCCGTGCTGAAAGGGCAGTTCAATCCGAGCCTGGTACGCGGCAAGGACGTCGTCATCGGAACGAACACTGAAGTCGTCGGCGACCAATATTTCATCCCTGGTGTCGGCAAGTTGGGGGGAGCTTACGTCCAGATTATCGGTGCCGAGACACTCAAAGCCGGTACACCCGTCAGCCTGGGTTGGATCCCGGCCTTTCTGCTCGCTCTCGCCATCGCGGCCTTTGCTACCCAGCGAAGGCATTCGCGCTTTCAGGGACTGATCGTGGGCGGCGGCGCGGCCGCAATCCTGCTCGTTCCGACTTTACTCGAAGCTCGCCTGATCTTCGTCGACATCGCGCCGGCGCTATTCGTGATGCTTTGCGTTGGCTCGGTCTTGACCTGGCGTCGTTACCGCGCGCGCGGCCTGGTCAACGTTTTGTCGGGACTCGCCAATTTGAGTGCGCTGCGCGCCAACCGCAGCGGCCGAAAACAGGCGCTTATCGTCGCCCGAATTCTCAATTATGCCGAGATCGTCGCCTCTTTACCGGGGGATGGGGAGCGCCAGCTGGTCGAGCAGATTGTCTCCCGGTTGTCGGTCGGCTCAATCGAGCGAACTTTTTATCAGGGCGATGGCGGAATCTTTGCCTGGTTCGAGGACAGCAGGCTGCCGTTCGGCAACCATATCGACGCGCTGTATTCACTGTTCCGCAACCCAATTCGAGTCGACGGTTTGTCGATTGACGCAGCGATCAGCTTCGGGGTCGAGATCGGTAGCGGTCGCTCACTTTCGAACCGCTTGGCGAGCGCGCTCGTCGCCGCTGAGGAGGCTGCGCACGACGGCCTAAAGTGGAAATACCATGACCCGGACAGCCTACAGGACGCGTCCTGGAAACTGTCGATGTTGAGCCAGCTCGATACCGCCATCGACAAGGGTGAGGTATGGGTCGCCTACCAGCCCAAGCTCGACCTGGCGACGCGCCAGATCGTTGGTGCCGAGGCGCTCGCCCGCTGGACCCATCCCGAAAAGGGCCCGATTGCCGCGTCCGAATTTGTTGCTGCCGCCGAGCAGCACGACCGGATCGGCAAATTGACCGATTTCGTGCTCGAAAAAGCGATCGCCGCTGCAGCGCAGATCAATCGGCGCGGCCGCGACTTCAATATCGCCGTCAATCTTTCCGCCCGCTTGTTGAGCGACCGAAGCTTTACGCTGCGACTGGCGGCCCTGCTGGCGCGACATGGGGTTGAGCCACGGCATCTGACCCTTGAGTTGACCGAAACCGCAGCGCTGGCCGGTAGCGGCGAGGCGGTCGACATGCTGCTCCGCCTGCGTGAGCTGGGGATCAACATCTCGATCGATGATTATGGCACCGGCCTGTCGACCCTCGACTATCTGAAGAAAATCCCCGCCGGCGAGATCAAGATCGACCAGAGCTTTATCAAGTCGATGTGCGAAAATCGCAGCGACCGGCTGATGGTCCAGTCGACCATCGGCCTTGCCCATGCGCTCGGTCGCACGGTCGTAGCCGAGGGCGTCGAACAGGCCGACATCCTCGAAGCACTGGTCGAAATGAAATGCGACATCGCCCAGGGCTACATCATCGGCCGGCCAATGAGCCTTGAAAGTTTAGTCAAGCGCATAACGGTCGAAAACAAGCGGAGCGTCGCCTGATGGTTAATTGATTGCTAACCATACCGATTAAGGTTAACGTCCTCTCAACTGCACAAGCGCAGTTCGATCCACAGGGGACGTATCATGAGCAAGAAAACCCAAACAAAGGTCGGCTTCTGGAGCTGGCTTCTCGGTTCGGGCTGGAGCAATACCGGCAGTTCTGGCTAGGAATTGCGGTTGGGGTCACCCAACCGATTTTCGCTTTTAGTTCAATTGCGTAACAGGCGCCTGATGCTCGGCAGGTGCTTTTTCGCGCGTACAAAACTGGTTGGTTTTCGACCCTCATTGGCTCTCCGCCTGCCTCGCCGTTCATGCCCCTCGAGGCAATCCGCGACCAAGGGGGTATTGAGCGCGACTCGGGGAACTTCTCCCCTTCCCAATTTCAAGAATTGCCCAAAGGCGGCGCCCCCAGGGTCGCTTGACCAGCGGCGAAACACGCGCGCCATCAATCTGGAAAGATGAGGCCGTGAGCCTCGAATCGGTCCGACTCTGGCTTGCGCGAGAAGCGCCGGAGCTGGCAGTGATTCAGGTCACCGAAAGCACCGCTACCGTCGACACCGCGGCCAGGGCGTTGGGCATCGAGCCGGCCCGCATCGCCAAGTCTCTGGCAGTTCGTGCCGGAAGCGAGGTGTTCCTGCTGGTGGC
>JBDTMR010000167.1:0-3625 GCA_039934175.1 Sphingomicrobium sp. | reverse complement strand
TCATTGCATCGAGATCGGTGGCATCGCTCTCGACCGCCCCACTAAGCGGATAGCAGCCCAGCGTGCGAAACCGGACCATGCGCTCGGCAGGCTCCTCCCCATCGCGCAGGCGGAAGCGTTCGTCATCGACCATCAAGAGAAGCCCGTCGCGCTCAACGATCGGACGTAATGCGGCGAAGTAGAGCGGAACGACCGGAATCTGCTCGCGCGCGACGTAGGACCAGACATCGAGTTCGGTCCAGTTGGACAAGGGGAAGACGCGCATGCTCTCGCCCGGTCCGCGCCTGGCATTGTAGCAATTCCACAATTCTGGCCGCTGTTTCTTCGGATCCCAGGCATGGCTTGCCGACCGGAAGGAAAAGATGCGCTCCTTGGCGCGGCTCTTTTCCTCGTCGCGTCGGGCACCACCGAACGCCGCATCGAACCTGCCGGCATCGAGTGCCTGACGAAGCCCCTGCGTCTTCCACATGTCGGTATGCAGCGCGCCATGGTCGAACGGATTGATTCCCATCGCCTCGGCTTCGGCATTCTTGTGGACGATCAAGTCCATCCCGCTGGTCGCCGCAACCTCGTCGCGTAGCGCGTACATCTCGCGGAATTTCCAGGTCGTATCGACGTGCAGCAAGGGAAAAGGTGGCGGCGCGGGCGCGAAGGCCTTGAGGGCGAGGTGGAGCATCACCGCGCTGTCCTTGCCGATCGAATAGAGCATCACCGGCCGCTCGCTCTCGGCAGCAACCTCGCGGATGATGTGGATGCTCTCGGCTTCAAGCCGATCAAGGTTGGACAGGGTCATGGCTCGTTCGGGATCGCTCAAGGATTTTCACTGAGGAAACGCATCAGCTCGGCGAGGGTCGATTCCATCTGGTCCTGCATCTGGGTGACCAATTCGTTTTCGCGCATTCCCTCATGATCGAGCGGCTTTGAATAGCTGTCTGAAAAGGCCTTGAGATCGTCCTGGTCGAAGACACCCTTGGCGACCAGCTTGGCGACGATGACGAGCAGGCCGTTGGTGTTGGCGATATTGCCCGCGACCAGCGCTTCATCGACCATGCTCAGGGCGGGATCGGGTTCGGTTTCGATGTCGCTCATATCGTTCTTGTGACGGATAACGGGCGCGCTGCAAAGTCGCCAAGCACCGCCCATCGCTCCACTTTGTCGGCGAATCGTGCGGTATAGGCTGGACTCGACGAGGGAAGGTCAATCAACGCGGCAGTCGTGGCGGCCGACGCGAGCACCTTTCGGCCGATGCGCGCCGCAGTCTTGCCGTTGAAGGCAATGCCACGAAGATCATGGTGAATCCCGACGAAATCGAGCAGCGGATTGGCGGCGGCATCGCGGATCGCTCCATCCAGGCTGCCGCTGCGCCGTGCCCGGGCGACAACGTCCCACAACGCGATCCGGTGGTCTGTCAGGAGGGCGAGCCGTTTGTCATAATCGCCTGCCGCCAAGTCGACGGCAATTGCCTCGCCGAGCAATCGCCAGAACTGGTTGGCCGGGTGGGCATAATAACGTTGTTCGGCAAGCGAACGCTCGCCGGGCAGACTGCCAAGGATGAGCAGGACGGGCGAACTCGATCCGGCGGGCGGAAAACTGCGTTTGAGCCGATCATCCACGCGCGAATTCGCTTCCTTTGCCTTTGTCGCCGGCGCGGCTAAAGACCCCATGGTGCTCCAACCGTCCGACCTTCGCATTGCCCTCTTCTCCGGCAATTACAACTATGTCCGCGACGGCGCCAACCAGGCGCTGAACCGGCTTGTCGGCTATCTCCTCGATCAGGGCTGTAACGTCCGCGTTTATTCGCCGGTCGTCGAAAACCCGGCTTTCCCGGCCACCGGCGACCTCGTCGACACGCCGGCCTTCGCAGTGCCGCGGCGCCCCGAATACAAGATCCCGTTTCGGCTGGCGGGCGATGCACTGGACGACCTTGAGAAATTTGCGCCCAACATCGTTCACGTTTCCAGTCCCGACATTGTCGCCCACCGCGCGCTAACCTGGGCGCGCAAGCAGAACATTCCCGTGGTGGCCTCGGTGCACACGCGGTTCGAGACCTACCTGCAATACTACGGTCTGCAATGGGCCGAACCGGCAGTCCGTGCGATCCTCCGCCGATTTTACCGGCGCTGCGACGCGATTGTCGCTCCAGCGCAATCGACCGCCGCCGTCCTTCACGCCCAACGCATGAGCCGGGACATCTCGATCTGGAGCCGGGGTGTCGATCGCGAGCAATTCAATCCCTGTCGCCGCGATACGGCGTGGCGCCGCGAACTTGGGATCGGCGACCAGGAAATGGCGGTCGCTTTCCTGGGCCGGATCGTGATGGAAAAAGGGCTGGATGTCTTCGCCGACGCCATCGCCGCCGCCATGCGCCGCAAGGTTGCACTACGGGTTCTGGTCATTGGCGACGGTCCGGCACGCGACTGGTTCGAGGATCATCTGCCCGATGATGCCATCTTCGTCGGGCACCAGACCGGAACCGACCTTGCTCGCGCACTCGCGAGCAGTGACGTGTTCCTCAATCCATCGATCACCGAGGCGTTCGGCAACGTCACTCAAGAAGCGATGGCGTGCGCTTTGCCCGTAATCGCCGCCGCCGCAACCGGTGCAACCAGCCTAGTCGAGGATGGCGTGACCGGAATCCTGGTCGACCCTCTCGATGTTGACCAATACGGCAGCGCGCTTGAACGTTATGCGGCCGACCCGGCGCTTCGGACCAGCCACGGCGCGGCAGGCGAACTATTTGCCCGCACACGCGACTGGGACGTGATCAACAGCGCCGTCCTGCGCCTTTACGAGCGGGTCATTGAACGGCGCGGGCGGATGGAAGCCCGATATGGAAAGAACTGGCGGCCGTCCTAACCGCCGACCCGTTCGATCTTCTTGGCTGCCTCGTCGAGGATATCGGTAATTTCCTCGAGCAACGCATCGTTCCAGCCGTCGCGGGCGACCCGGTTCTTTAGCGCGGCCATCATATTGCCGATCGCCCGTCCGATTTCCGGCCGCGCATGCCGGCGGCGTTCGACGCCAGTTTCTTCCAGCCGTTCCATCAACGCCTCGACCTCGTCAGCATTCTCCTCGAGATGCGCACGGCCCTCGTCTGTCGCCTCATAGACTTTCTTGCTGTCCGCCGACTTTTTTTCAGCGATCTGGCCCATATCTTCGAGCATCGTCAGGGTCGGGTAAACGATACCTGGCGAGGGCGCGTAATCGCCTCCCGTCATATCCTCTACGGCCTTGATCAGTTCGTACCCATGGCGCGGTTGATCGGCGAGCAGCTTGAGCAAGACAAGGCGAAGCTCGCCGCCCTCGAACATCCGGCGCCGTCCACGGCGGTGCCCGCCGCCACGGCCCTGGCGACCGCTGAAATTGGCGCCGAAACTGTCGCCAAAATCAAAATTGAAGCCGCCGGGACCGAAGCCGAAGCTTCCGGGTCCGGCGAACCGGCGACTTTCCGGGCCGCAATTCATATGAAAACGCATCTAAGTTCCTTCTAAGATTGTCGAAGATATATCTTTTTTAACACAAGTTTCAAGGAGGAGGTGCAACTTTTTCGCGGTCGTCCTATTGAATCGATAATGGCCGACCTGTTGTTCGAAGACCCCGCCCCACCGACGAGCGCCCCTGCTTC
>JBDTMR010000166.1:0-3632 GCA_039934175.1 Sphingomicrobium sp. | reverse complement strand
TTGTCCGTAACCTCATATCCGTCGCAGATCGGGCAGTATCGGATCTGCCCCTCGGCCATTGCTTCGTCGTGGATCACCTTGTCCATCGAGGGTCGGCGGTTAGTTACACCGGTCGCAAGCAATACGGTGCGCGCCTTGACCTCTCCCGAACCCCATTCGATCGAAAACGTCCCGTCCTCGCATTTGTCTAGGCGCGTCACCTGGCCGTCCTCGATCCGCGTCCCGTACAGCCGCGCCTGCTCCTTCATTCGGTCGAGCAATTCCTTGCCGTTGATGCCGTCGGGGAAGCCGGCATGATTATGGCTGGTCGGAATCCATGCCGCGCGGCTCTTGCCGCCATCGACCACCATGATGTCGAGGTGATAGCGGGAGAGATAGATGGCGGCCGTCAGCCCGGCGGGGCCGCCGCCGACGACGAGGCAATCGAGAAGTTTATCGGTCATCACCGCCCAATGCTGCCCTTCCGCCATTGTTCCCGCTGGTCTAGGGACGCGCGGCCATGACCTTTCGTGCAACCATACTCACGCTTTACCCGGACATGTTTCCGGGCCCTCTCGGTGCCAGTCTTGCCGGGCGCGCGCTGGAAGACGGGAAATGGTGTCTGGAAGCACGCAACATCCGCGATCATGCCATCGATAAACACCGTACCGTCGACGACACGCCCGCGGGCGGCGGCGCCGGAATGGTGCTGCGCTGTGACGTACTTGCAGCAGCGATCGACGCGGTCGCCGACGGTCGTCCGATCCTGGCCATGACTCCGCGCGGAAAGCCGCTTTCGCAGGCCCGTGTGCGCGAAATTGCGAGAGGTGAGGGGGCGATCATCCTGTGCGGTCGCTTCGAGGGCTTCGACGAGCGAATCTTCGCCGCCCGCGACATCGAAGAAGTCTCGATCGGCGATTATATCCTCTCCGGCGGAGAAGTTGGCGCGATGGTTCTGCTCGACGCTTGCGTTCGGCTGCTTCCCGGAGTAATGGGCGCGGCCTCCAGCGGTGAGGAAGAGAGCTTCGAAACGGGGCTTCTCGAATATCCGCATTATACCCGACCTGTTGAATGGGAAGGGCGCACGATCCCCGAAGTGTTGCGATCGGGGGATCATGCGAGGATAGCCGCGTGGCGACACGAACAGGCTCTCCGCGATACACGGTCACGGCGGCCGGATCTGGTTCAACGCGATGGGCGCGTTGGCGGATCGTCGCCCTCTGGCGCGCAACGTGAAACTTAGGGTTTGAAGAATATGAACCTCATCCAGACGCTCGAACAGGAAGCGATTGACGCCCTGACCAAAGAGCGCGCAATTCCGGAATTCCGTCCCGGCGACACGCTGAAGGTCGGCGTGAAGGTCGTCGAAGGCGAACGCAGCCGCGTCCAGATGTACGAAGGCGTGTGCATCGCGCGTTCGAACAAGGGCATCGGGTCGAACTTCACGGTTCGCAAGATTTCGTTCGGCGAAGGCGTCGAGCGCGTTTTCCCGCTTTATTCGCCGGCACTCGATTCGATCGAGGTTGTTCGCCGCGGTGCGGTTCGTCGTGCCAAGCTTTACTACCTTCGTGGTCGCCGCGGTAAGTCGGCGCGTATCGCCGAACGTCGCGACACCCGTCCCGCCAAGAGCGAGAAGACCGAAGGCTGATTTGCCGCTTGCATCGCCGCCGCAAGGCGCGATGAAAGGGCGTCCGGGTAACCGGGCGCCCTTTTCTTTTGACTGCAAGGTTCTTGTCGATGCGTCCCTATTTGTTCGCCGCCTGCCTGATCGGGATTTCTGCCATGACGAATGCTGCAATTCCGGTCCCCGAGGGCGTTGCGCAGAAGCCGCTGACCCTCGAGCGGCTGTTCGCATCGCCAGCGCTGTCCGGCCCGGTTCCTCGCGGCGTGAAGCTGTCTCCCGACGGCAAATTGCTGACCATGCTCAAGGCCCGCACCAATGATCGCCAGCGCTACGACCTTTGGGCACTCGATACGGCGACCGGCGAATGGCGAATGCTGGTCGACAGCGAGAAAGTCGGTAGCGGCGCGGCCTTGAGCGAGGCAGAGAAGATGCAGCGCGAACGCGCCCGGATCGGCGATCTCAAGGGCATTGTCGCGTATGACTGGACCCCGGACAGCAAGGCCTTGCTGGTCCCAATCGACGGCGACCTTTATCTCGCCCGCCTCGATGGCGGTGTCACTCGATTGACCCAGAGCGAGGATAGCGAACTCAACCCGACGATCAGTCCGAAGGGCGCGTACGTTGGCTTCGTTCGCGACCAGAAACTATGGACCGCGCCGGTCGGCGAGGCTGCGAGCGCCATCACGCCGGGTGGCGGCACGATCCATTACGGCGAGGCCGAATTCGCAGCTCAGGAAGAACTCGATCGATCGACCGGCTATTGGTGGAGCCCGGACGACCGCCGCCTTGCCGTGCAATGGTTCGATGAAGGCAACGTCAAGATCGTCACCCGGACCAGAATCGGTGCCGAAAGGACCGAGACATTCGATCAGCGCTATCCGCTCGCCGGAACCGACAATATCGTTCCGCACCTGATCGTCATCGATCCCGATGGCGGCAACAAGATCGACGTCGATCTTGGCACCGATCCCGATATCTATCTTGCCCGGGTCGATTGGGCCGAGGATGGCAGGACGATCTATATCCAGACGATCAATCGGGTGCAGGACGCGCTCACCATGCGCGCCGCCGACCCTGCGACTGGCAAGAGCCGGATCCTGTTCACCGAGAAAGCGGCGACCGGCCACTGGATCAACCTGACCAACGATTATCACTGGATGAAGGATGGCAGCCTGATCTGGTGGTCCGAGCGTGATGGCAGCGGGCAATTGTATCGCTGGAACAAAGGCAAATGGTCGCGCCTTACCGAGGTCACCGGGCAGGTCGTCGGCCTTGCCGGCGTCGACGAGAAGGCTGGAACGATCTTTTACGCCAGCAATGCTGGTGATCCGCTGACGTCGCAGGCTTATGCGATTTCCGTCACCGGCAAGGGAACGCCGCGCCTTCTGACGGACGCGAAGTTTCGGAACACGGTTTCGATGGACAAAGCGGCGACGCGGCTGATCGTGGCGCGCTCCTCACCTGAACAACCCAGCCAGCAATATCTCGCCGACACGACTGGCAGGAGGATCGCCTGGATCGAGGAGAATCGCCTCGACGCGTCTCACCCCTACGCGCCATATTTCGCCAGCCACGAACCGGTCAAATTCGGATCGATCAAGGGGCCATCGGGCGACACGCTTTACTGGCGAATGATCACCCCGCCCGGCATGGTGGCGGGCAAGCACTATCCCGTTTTCATGCAGCATTATGGCGGTCCCCACAGCCAGACCGTCTGGCGCAGCTGGAGCGGCGAGTTGGCACAATATGTCGTCGATCGCGGCTTCATATGGTTCGAGATCGACAATCGCGGCTCGGCCAACCGCGGCGTTGCGTTCGAAAAGCCGATTTACCGCGCGATGGGCTCAGTCGAGGTCGTCGATCAAAAGGCGGGCGCCGAGTATCTCAAGACGCTGCCCTTCGTCGATCCGAAGCGGATCGCAACCTATGGCTGGTCGTACGGCGGCTACATGACCCTGAAGATGCTGCAGGCCAATCCGGGTCTGTACGCGGCTGGTATCGCCGGGGCGCCGGTGACGAAATGGGAGCT
>JBDTMR010000165.1:0-3687 GCA_039934175.1 Sphingomicrobium sp. | reverse complement strand
AACGAGACGGTAAAAGCGATCGATCGTCCGGTTGTCGTCATCACGTCGAACAATGAAAAGGAATTGCCGGACGCATTCCTGCGCCGCTGCTTTTTCCACTACATCCGCTTTCCCGATCGCGACACGATGGAAAAAATCGTCGCGGTGCACTTCCCCGATATTCAGAAAATCCTGGTCAGCCGCGCGCTCGATATCTTCTACGAAATTCGCGACGTCCCTGGTCTCAAGAAGAAACCGTCTACCAGCGAATTGATCGACTGGCTGAAGCTCCTCCTCCACGAGGATATGCCGCTTGAAGTCCTCCAGAATCGCGATCCGACCAAGGCGATCCCGCCGCTCCACGGCGCTCTTCTGAAGAACGAGGCCGACGTGATGCTGTTCGAACGACTGGCCTTCATGGCGCGGCGGCAGGGATAGGATGGCGACGGATCGTCCGGACCGCAAATCGGCGACCCGTATCATCCATCCTGACTCGCAGGCATCGCGCGATTTCGAATCGCTGACCGTTCCCACCTACCGGGCATCGACCGTCGTGTTCCAGGATATGGATGCGGCCGAACACCCTCGTCCGAATCAATATCGCTACGGCATCTATGGCACGCCAACGGCGCGCGAATTGATGCTGAAGCTTGGCGCCATCGAAGGGGTAGAAAATGTCCTGCTTGCGCCGAGCGGTCTTGCCGCCATCAGCCTCACTTTGCTCGCCTTCGCACGACAGGGCGGACATCTTCTGCTCCCGGCCAGCGCCTACGGGCCGACCCGCGACATCGCGGAGGGTTTGCTGAGCCGGCTTGGCGTGACGACGACGATCTACGATCCGATGATCGGCGGCGGAATATCCGCGCTGATCCGCGACGAAACCTTCCTGGTCTGGTGCGAAAGTCCCGGATCGGTGACGATGGAGGTGCAGGATGTGCCGGCGATTGCCGCGGCGGCGCGGGCGCGCGGTGTGCCACTTGCCATCGATAATACTTATGGCGCGGGCCTGCTTTTCGACGCATTCGGCGCTGGCTGCGACATCAGCATCCAAGCGCTGAGCAAATATCAGAGCGGGCATAGCGATGTCTTGATGGGGTCGGTCGCCACCCGCAATCCGCAACATGCCGCCGCTATTCGCACGACTCATAACGAGCTTGGCATGTCGGTTTCGCCGGACGATTGTTCGCTGGTGCTGCGCGGATTGAAGACACTCGACTTACGGCTCCGTCATGTCGGGGAGAGCGCCAGGAAAGTGGCTGGCTGGCTGGCTGCGCGCGACGAAGTGACCGCCATGCTTCACCCCGCCTTTCCTGATTGCCCGGGTCACGAATATTGGAAGCGGGACTGGACGGGATCGGCGGGAATATTCTCCGTGATTCTTGGCAGCTGGGACCGCGAGCGCGTCATTCGCTTCGTCGACTCACTTACGCTGTTCAAGATTGGTTACAGCTGGGGCGGCGCGAACAGCCTGGCCTTCGCATACAAAGGGCTTGACCGACCGACGCCAGAAACCGGCCCTCTACTCGTCAGACTGAACATCGGCCACGAGGATCCCGACGACCTGATCGCCGATATCGAACGCGCGCTGGGCACATAGCCCTCAGGAGTCGTCGCGGTAGGCGAGTTCGAGGTTGCCCCACCGACGGCCTTTGAGGAACAGTGGAACATAGACGTTCTTCACTGCAATCGATTCATCGCCGCGAGTCATCAGGTACGTCATCAGCGTCGGTTCGTTCGATTGATGCGCAAAGCGCGTCTGGTCGTCGATCAGGATTCGGCGATTGCGGCAATGCGCGTCGTTCCACACCGGATCGTCGCCCTGCGGCTGCGACCGTGCGCTGACATGGGTCGGAAGATGGCCGTTTTCATCCCCGATGGTGGTGCCGATGACGCGATTGTCGCCGGCAACGATCCGATCGAGAATCGGCTGGATGAGCCTGTCGGCATTGTCGCAGAAAGCGGTATCATATTGCTTCGGGTTCGAGCCCGGACGTTCGCGATAATTCCGATCGAACACGTCGGTTATCGTAATGTCGCCGTCGTCGATTGCCCGTTCGATGACCGTCGCGATCTGGCGCATATAGTCCTGCGCCTTCAGGATCATTGGCGTGTCGTCGATTTCGGCGCCTGAATTGGCGAGCGTGTTCAGCATCGTGTTCGCCATCATCTCGACGTCGGTCAGTCGGCGTTCGACCTTGAGCAACTGGCCGCCATTGTCGCGCGCGTCCTGGGCGAAATCGGTCAGGCCGGCCTTCACGCGGTCGACGCTGGTCTGAATCATGCTGGTCGAATGGGCGATGCCTTCGGTCTGGCGATCGACCATGTCGACGATTTCGCTGACTTCGCGAACGGTCTCGCTGATCTGCGAGATGCCCGACTGGGCGGCATGGCTGCGCTCCACGCCCGTCTTGATTTCGCTGGTGACGGCGCTTGCTTCGCGGGTCAGCTCGCCGATCGTCAGGCCGATCTGGCTGGTCGCGGCGCGGGTGTCGTGGGCAAGCTTCTTCACTTCGGCGGCAACGACCGCGAAGCTTCGTCCGGCATCACCGGCGCGGGCCGCTTCGATGGTCGCGTTGAGCGCCAGCATATTGGTCTTGCGGGCGATGGTTTCGATGGTCGACGAGACGTTCTGGACCTGGTGCATCGCGGTCGCGAAACCGGCCATCCGCTCGCCGAGCTGGACGACCAATTGCGTAAGGTCGCGAAAACCGGCGATGGTGCCTTCGATCGCGGCGCGGCCCGAATCGAGCTTGGCCTTGGCCTGCTCGGACAGGATCCGCGCTTCATCGGTAGAATCGCTGACCCGGCCCTGGTCGGCCATCAACTGGTTGGTGACTTCCTCCAGCACGTCGAGCGTTTTGAGGTGCGTCGAAATGCGGGTAGCGACGTCCTGCACGTAACCGGCGACATCGCTGCACTCGATCGACAGGCCGCCGCATTCGCGGGCAACCTTGCGGATCGCATTTTCGGTGACTTCTTCCAGACCGTGCGTCGCCATGTGACCTTTACTCACCCCACTAAAGTTGATGCCGATGTAGACTCCATTGGTAACCAGCCGGTTAACCACGGCGCCCCTCGACTTCGCTCGTGACGAACGGGTAGGAGGACGCATGTTCTTTTCGTTCGTCGATGCGCTGCGGCGCGGCGGGATTCCGGCAAGCTTGAAGGAGCATCTGCTGCTGCTCGAGGCGCTGGATGCCGAGGTCGTCGCGCTGGAACCCGAGCAATTCTATTATCTCGCCCGGGCGATCTTCGTTCACGACGAAAGCAAGCTGGACCGGTTCGACCGTATTTTCGGCGAGGTCTTCAAGGGCATTTTTGCCGACCTTGGCGATGCCGAGGCGACGATCCCCGAGGAATGGCTGAAAGCCGTTGCCGAACTCTATCTGACGCCGGAGCAGATGGCGGAAATCCAGGCGCTCGGATCGTGGGACGAAATCATGGAGACGCTCAAGCAGCGGCTGGCCGAGCAGCAGGGCAAGCACCAGGGCGGCAACAAGTGGATCGGCACCGGCGGCACCTCCCCGTTCGGTCATTCGGGCTACAACCCCGAGGGCATCCGGATCGGCGGGCCGGGACGGCATGGCCGCGCGATCAAGGTGTGGGAGAAGCGCGAATTCGCCGATCTGGACGACAGCCGCGAAATCGGGACACGCAACATCAAGGTCGCGCTGCGCCGCCTGCGCCGCTTCGCCCGCGAAGGCGCGG
>JBDTMR010000164.1:0-3735 GCA_039934175.1 Sphingomicrobium sp. | reverse complement strand
GCGACGATGTCGTCGGTCCGCGCATGCTCTCCCACCTTATGCATCGACGCATTGGGAAGACCGAAATCCACCACCGGGCAGATAGCGATCAGAAATCGTCCGTCCGAGGTCCCTCCCGACGTCGACAGGTCCGGCTCGATACCCGTTTCCTCGCGGATTGCGGCGGTGACGACATCGTATAATTCGCCGGCCGGGGTGAGAAAGGCTTCGCCCGAAATGCGTGAGCGGACCTTGGCCCTGGGCTCCTCGGCCTGCGCTGCCGCCTCGACCATCCGGACCAGGTCTTCGCCCTTGTGCAGATTGTTGAAACGGATGTTGAGCTGCGCCGTCGCGCTGGCCGGGATGACATTACTGGCATGCGTCGGCGTTTCGATTCCGGTGAATTCCAGGTTTGAGGGCGGAAAGGCAACGGTTCCGTCATCGAGGTGGACCGCGTCAAGCGCGGCGATGATCCGGCCCAATTTGGCCACTGGATTGTCGGCAAGATGCGGGTAGGCGACGTGGCCCTGAGTTCCCGGAACGTCGATCCACATGTTGACCGATCCACGCCGCCCGATTTTCACAGTATCGCCAAGGCGGTCGACACTGGTCGGTTCGCCGATGAGGATCATGTCGGGGCGAATATCATGCTCATGCAGCCACTCGATGATGCGCGGCGTGCCGAAGGTGGCATAGCCCTCCTCGTCGCCGGTAATCAGCAGGGAAATAGTGCCGTCGGTTCGCTCGAAACCGTCGAGCGCCGCGACGAACGCCGCAATTGCGCTCTTCATGTCGGTTGCGCCCCGGCCGGTCAGAACCCCGTCTTCGATCCGCGCGGCAAAGGGATCGACGTCCCAGCCGTCGCCGGGCGGCACGACGTCGAGATGGCCGGCAAAGCCGAAATGGCGTCCGCCATTGCCGCGAATCGCAACCATATTCTCGGTCGGACCATCGGGGGCTTCGCCCATCGTGAAACGGTGAACATCGAAGCCTAGCGGCAGGAGCGCTTCCTCCAGAATGTCGAACACGCGGCCGCTTGCGGGCGTCACGCTGGGGCAGGCGACGAGCGCGCGGGCAAGCTCGACAGGATCAATGGGCTGGTTCATCATTTGCGGGCGTAGCAAGGAGCGGGCGATGCCGAAAGTTGAACTTGATGCGGTCCAGCCGTCGAATGCGACCGGATATCCTGATCCCTTTCACGAACAGGTCCAGGGACGCTGGTGGAAACGCATCGCGCCGCTCGCCGGTTTAACCGAATTGGGGGCAAGTCTAGTCACGCTCGATCCGGGCGCCTGGTCGAGCCAGCGCCACTGGCATGAAGGCGAGGACGAACTGGTCGTCATGCTCAGCGGAATAGCGACCCTGGTCGAGGACGACGGCGAGACCGAGGTTCGGGCGGGCGACGTTCTGGCGTGGCCCAAGGGTGTCGCCAACGGCCACTGCCTGATCAATCGATCGGACGAGCCGTGCCGGTATGTCGCGATCAGCGCCGGAAAAGATTCCGGTGGCTTTTATAGCGACATCGACATGATGTGGACCAAGGACGGTCGCTTCTGCCGCCGCGACGGCAGCGAATATCCGCCGCGAAACTAGTCTTTCGACGGTTCGTATTGCTCGATGACCCAGGGTTCATCCTGCGCAAGCTCGATCCACTCGACGACATGCGCGTGGTGCATCACCGAATCTATGTAGGCGAGGGCGAACGGCGGGAGGGGAACGTTGTAGGTGACCATTCGGGTCACCACGGGCGCAAACATCATGTCCACCGCGCTCCATTTTCCGAACAGGAACGGGCCGCCGCTGCCGAACCGGGCGCGGGCCTGCGCCCATAATTGGAGGATGCGGTTGATCTCCGCGGCGACGTCGGCAGAGACTGCGTGGCCTGGCACCTTGGCGCGGACATTCATCGGCATTTCGCGGCGGAGATTGACGAAGCTGGAATGCATTTCGGCGGCCATCGATCGGGCCATGCCGCGCGCGGCTTCGTCGTCGGGCCAATAGGCCTCACGCCCAAATTTGTCGGCGCAATGTTCAATAATCGCCAAGCTGTCCCAGACGACGGTTTCGCCGTCCCAGAGCAATGGCACCTTGCCGCCGCCCGGTGCGAATTCATTGCCCTCGCGCTTTTGCTCCCAATCCTGGTCAAACAAGGGAACAACCAGTTCCTCGAATTCCTCGCCGCTAGCCTTGACCGCCAGCCAGCCGCGCATCGACCACGACGAATAAGCGCGGTTGCCGATGATCAACTTCATATCAGCGCCGCCTCGAGGATTGCGGTGCGAAGTTCGGCGATGCCGTCGCCGGTCTCGCTGGACGTCGGGATGATGTGCGGATGGGCGGCGGGATGCTTCATCGCTTCCTCGCGAATTGCCTCGAGCGTGGCGGCGAGCGCGGTCGGTTTGATCTTGTCGGCCTTGGTCAGGACGACATGATAGCTGACTGCCGCATCGTCGAGCATCTTCATGACGTCGCGGTCGACATCCTTGAGGCCGTGGCGGCTATCGACAAGGACGAGGGCGCGTTTGAGCACCTGCCGACCGCGCAGGAAGTCGTTGATCAGGAAGCGCCAGCGCTTGACCATGTCGCGCGGCGCTTCGGCATAACCATAGCCCGGCATGTCGACGAGCCGCAGGAAGAGCGGGTCGCCAACGTCGAAATAGTTGAGCTCCTGCGTGCGTCCCGGCGTATTCGATGCGCGGGCCAGTTTGCTTCTGTTGGTGACGGCGTTGATCAGCGACGACTTGCCAACGTTCGACCGGCCCGCGAACGCGATTTCGGGCGCACTCGGGTCGGGCAGATGCTCCAGCTTGGGGGCCGATTTGAGAAACTCGATCGGCCCCGCAAACAGCTTGCGGGCACGCTCGGTCAGGTCGACGTCGTCGCTCACTTGGCTTTCACCTCGATCGTCTTGGGATCGCCCCGCTCGTGATCGTGGCGGTAGTAGAGATATTTCTGCTGCGCGATCGACAGGACGTTCGATACCACCCAGTACAGCTGCAGGCCGGCCGCGAACGGCGCCATGATGAACATCAGGATCCACGGCATGACCGAGAAGACCTGCTGCTGAATCGGGTCCGGCTGCGACGGGTTAAGCTTGAACTGCAACCACATCGTGATTCCCAGCAGGATCGGAAGTATCCCGATCGCAAGGAAGCCCGGCGGCGTGAAGTTGAGGTAACCGAACAGATTGACCGGGGTCATCGGATCGGGGGCCGACAGATCCTTGATCCACAGGGCGAATGGCTGGTGCCGCATTTCGACGCTGACCATCAGCACCTTGTAGAGCGCGTAGAAGATCGGGATCTGGAGCAGGATCGGCAGGCAGCCCGCGGCCGGATTGACCTTTTCGCTCTGGTAGAGCTTGAGGATTTCCTGCTGCTGGCGCGCCTTGTCGTCCTTGAAGCGCTCCTGCACCTCTTTCATCTTGGGCTGGATCTTGCGCATCCCGGCAAAGCTGCGGAATTGCTTGTCGGCGACCGGATACATCAGCGTGCGAACGATCAACGTCAGGCAGATGATGGCTACACCGAAATTGCCGGTGGTGTGGAATAGCCAAGCCAGCAAGTCGGCGATCGGACGCATGATGACGCCGAACCAGCCCCAATCGATGGCGCTGGAGAAAGCGGTAATGCCGTCCTTCTCGTAGCGGTCGAGCAGCGACTTCGATTTTGCGCCTGCGAACAGGCGGGTTTCACTGGAAACCGCGGTGCCGGGAGCGACGACAAAGCTCGATGAGGCATAATCGGCCTGGTAGGC
>JBDTMR010000163.1:0-3742 GCA_039934175.1 Sphingomicrobium sp. | reverse complement strand
TTCCCTTGGGAGGGATCGCGCGGCGATTGGCCAACATGTTGGCGCGCATCGGTTCAAGGAAGGTGATCTCGCGGACCACGCCATTGCCGCCGTGATGGGCGCCCTTGCCGCCCGATCCGCGGCGGATGGCAAACTTTTCCAGGCGGACCGGCAGGCGAGTCTCCAGAATTTCGGGATCGGTCAGGCGGCTGTTGGTCATGTGCGTCTGCACCGCGTCGGTGCCGTCATGATCCGGCCCTGCGCCCGATCCGCCGCAGATCGTCTCATAATATTGGTGATCGGCATTGCCGAAGGTGAAATTGTTCATCGTGCCCTGCGACGGCGAAAGCCGACCGGTCGCCGCAAACAAGGCGTCGGTCACGACCTGGCTGGTTTCGACATTGCCAGCGACGACCGCGGCGGGCGAATGGGGACGAAGCATCGATCCGTCGGGCACGATCAGCGTGATCGGTCGCAGGCAGCCGTCGTTCATCGGGATCACATCGTCGATCAGCGTTCGAACGACGTAAAGCGATGCCGCCCGAACGATAGAATATGGAGCGTTGAAATTGTCGGGAAGCTGCCCGCTGGTGCCGGTAAAATCGAAGGTCGCCGCCCGCTTTGCCCGGTCGATGCGGATCGCGACACGAACGACGGCCCCATTGTCCATCGGATAGGCGAATTCGCCGTCGTCGAGCCGGTCGACCAGCCGCCGCACCGATTCCTCGGCATTGGCCAGGCAATGGTCCATATAGGCCGCGAGCACCGGCACGCCTTCCTCCGCCGCGACGGCGACCAGCCGCTCCGCGCCGCGGGTGCAGGCCGCCAGCTGCGCTTTCAGGTCGGCGATATTGCGATCGATGTTGCGCGCCGGATGCGGGCCGCTAGCGAAAATCGCACGCGTTTCCGCTTCTCGAAAACGGCCTTCGTCGACCAGCAATTCATTGTCGATCAGGACGCCCTCATCGTCGATCGCCCGGCTGTCGGGCGGCATCGACCCGGGCGCGATCCCGCCGACATCGGCGTGGTGGCCGCGCGCCGCAACGAACGCAAACGGGGCCTCGGCCTCGTCGGTGAACACCGGGACGATGACGGTAATGTCCGGCAAATGCGTGCCGCCGCGATACGGATCGTTGAGCAGATAGGCATCGCCGCGTCGGATGCCGCGCCCGTCCCTGCCCTCGCCGCGTGCATCGATGATCGTGCGGATGCTTTCACCCATCGACCCCAGATGAACCGGGATGTGCGGTGCATTGGCGATCAGCGCGCCTGCCGCGTCGAACAGGGCGCAGGAGAAATCGAGCCGCTCCTTGATGTTGACCGACGTCGCCGTCGCTTGCAGCGCGACGCCCATTTCCTCGGCAATCGCCATGAACAGGTTGTTGAAGATTTCCAGCCGCACCGGATCGACATCGGTGCCTGCAGCACGTTTCCGGACCAGCGGCCTGGTGCGGGTCAGGATCATCGTTCCGTCCGCTTGCCGGTCACCGCGCCAGTCGGCATCGACAAAGGTGGTCGAGCCGGTTTCGTGGACCAGCATCGGCCCATGCACCGTCTCTTCAGTCTTCGCCTCATCGACCATCGGGGTCGCGATTCCGCCCGCTTCGCCGATCGCCTCGACCACCAAAGCTTCAACGATCGGCTCGGCGGCATCCTCGGCATAGCCAAAGCGCTGGCGATGGAGACGGTGGAAGGCGCCGCGCATTGCCGCCACATCCTCGACCGGCAATTCGATCGCGCTGTCGCTGCCGGGCAACCGCAATCGCGCCCGCCGCGCCACCATGATCCGCGAACTGGCGATTCCCTGCGCTTCGACCTCGGCGCGCGTGTCGGCGATCAGCGGCGCGAACCCGTCATCGAACGGCTGCGACAAGGGCCGGATCCAGCTGATTTCCCGCATCGCCTTCACATCCGCAAGCGCGATTCCATAGGCCGAGAGCAAGCCAGCGAGCGGATGGATCAGTATCCGCTCCATGCCCAGCGCATCGGCCACCGCGCAGGCCAATTGTCCCCCAGCCCCGCCAAAGCAGGCGAGCGTGTACCGCGTCACGTCATAGCCGCGCGCGATGCTGATCTTGCGGATCGCTGCCGCCATATTGTCGACCGCAATTGCCAGGAATCCGCGGGCGACGGCCTCTTCCGTCATCGCCTCGGGCAGCGCGGCAACAATTTCAGCCAGTCGTGCCCGCGCTGCATCCACGTCGAGCGGCTGGTCGCCACCCGGCCCGAACACCGCTGGGAAATGCGCTGGATCGATCCGTCCGAGCACCAGGTTGCAATCGGTCACCGTCAGCGGTCCGCCACCACGGTAACAAGCCGGGCCCGGATTGGCGCCCGCCGATTCCGGCCCGACGCGGAACCGCAGGCCATCGAACCGACAGATCGATCCGCCGCCCGCCGCGACGGTGTGCACCTGCATCATCGGTGCGCGGATTCTCGCGCCTGCAACCACGCTCTCTTCAGCCAATTCAAATTGACCGGCATAATGCGACACGTCGGTCGATGTGCCGCCCATGTCGAAGCCGATCAGCCGCTCTTCGCCATGCGCTTTGCCTGCGGCGACCATGCCCACGACTCCCCCAGCGGGCCCGGACAGGATCGCATCCTTGCCGCGAAACGCCCGTGCATCGGTCAGTCCACCATTCGACTGGATGAAGGCCAAGTCGGCTTCTCCGCCAAGCCCCGCCGCAACCCGGTCGACGTAACGCGCCAGGATCGGCGAGAGATAGGCATCGACCACCGTTGTGTCGCCACGCGGCACGATCTTGATAAGCGGCGCGACTTCATGGCTCACCGAAATTTGCGCAAAGCCGATCGCATGCGCCATCTGCGCCAGTTGCCGTTCATGCGCCTGATGCTTCCAGCCGTGCATCAGCAGGATCGCAACACTGTCGAAGCCGTCGTCGCGCAAAGCGGAAAGGGCAAGCTGCGCTGCTTCCGGATCGAGCGATTTCAGCACCGTCCCGTCGACCGCGACCCTTTCGTCGATTTCCACCACGCGGTCGTAGAGCATCGAGGGCAGGACGATGTGCCGGGCGAAGATATCCGGCCGTGCCTGGTTGCCGATCCGCAACACGTCGGCAAATCCCTGCGTCACCAGCAGAGCGCAGCGTTCGCCCTTTCGCTCCAGCAAGGCGTTGGTGGCGACCGTCGTGCCCATCCGCACCGTGGCGACGGCAGAGCCCTCTTCCGCGATCACGCGTCGAATCGCTTCCAGCGCGGCGTCGTCATATTGCCCTTCATTTTCGGACAGCAGCTTGAGGACACGTTGACGGCCGTCGCGATGGCGCGCGATCACGTCGGTGAACGTGCCGCCGCGATCGATCGCAAAGGTCCAACCGTCCATCCTCGCCAGACAAGCAGAAAGCGACGCCCCCCTCAATGGGGCTGGACTAAACGCCGCCGGTTGGGCCAATAGCGCCGCGCGTCAGGGCGAATGGCCCCGGATGCCGGATTAGCTCAGATGGTAGAGCAGCGGTTTTGTAAACCGAAGGTCGCGGGTTCGATTCCTGCATCCGGCACCAGCCCCTCTCATCGATCGTCCGGGGGACGATCGATGAGAGGGGCTCACGAGTGCAGCGAGGGGCCAGGAGCGTGAAATGCGCCACGCTCCAAAACTTATCCACAGCATCTCCCACCGAATCGTCCCCGACTTTATGATCAAGCCAACGATTCAGGACTCGACACCCAGACGATTCGCGCCCATTCCTTTTCACGTGGTTCGGGTCTTCGGACAAGAACCATGGAGCCCCGGGAACTTCGG
>JBDTMR010000162.1:0-3749 GCA_039934175.1 Sphingomicrobium sp. | reverse complement strand
ACGACGATCTTTTGGTCGAGTGCCATCAGATCGATGACTTCGCGGAAGGCATAGCCGATCTCGCACTTTCCGTCGCTCAGGCGGAAGACGCGGATCTTCGCATCACCTGGCTCGAAACCCTCGGTGCCGCCCAGCGGCAAGATATGATCGCCCAACTGGACGCGCATCCGACCCGCCGCCTTGCGAACGGCGCTCGATGCCACTTCCTCGATCCGGTCGACCAGGCCAAGACGGATCGCGCAGCGGCGACCATCGAGGGTGCGGAACAGCAGGACATTGTCTTCGCGAACCGCAACGATCGACTGTGCCTCGGCAATTCGGGTCGCACGATCCTGAACTTCCAGGCGAACGCCGGCGACTTCGGCAAGTCCGGCAGGATCGAATAGCAGGATCGGGCTGCCATCGTCGGCAAGCGTTGTTCCGGCGTAAAGCCCGGTCGCCATCACGGCAGGAGCTGCCGGTTTGACGACCAGTTCTTCGTGATCGTGAATGCGGTCAACGGCGAGTGCGTAAACGTCTGTTCCCGCCGGGCGCAGCACCACCATCGTTCGCTGCTCGTCGGGAATGTCGCTGGCAAGGCCGAGCACGTCGGCGAGCGAGACTTCGGGAACCCGGCGACCGCGAATTGTTGCGATGCCGGCGCCGCCGACCCGTTCCAAGGTGACCGACGTCCCGTTGACTCGGACAATCTCGTCGATCGCCGAACGCGGGATCGCGAAATGCTGATTGCCTATCGAGACGGTCAGTGCCGGAATGATGGTCAGAGTCAGCGGCACACGAAGCGTCATGCTGGTGCCCTTGCCGACGGTCGATGCCACCTCGACCGTCCCGCCGATCCGTTCGATGTTCGATCGCACCACGTCCATTCCGACGCCTCGGCCGGAGATTGCGGTGACTTCCTGCGCGGTCGAAAGACCGGCTTCGAAGATCAATGCGAGGCGCTCGCGCTCGTCGAGTTTGCTCGCTTCGATCGCGTCGAGCGTCCCGCTGACCAGCGCCTTTTCAACCAGACGCTTGCCGTCGATGCCCTTGCCGTCGTCGCTGATGTCGATGAGGATCTGGTTGCCCGACTGGCGTGCGCTGACGGAAAGAAGGCCGATTTCGCGCTTGCCGGCTTTCAGACGGTCGGCAGGCTTTTCAATTCCGTGATCGACCGAATTGCGGATGATGTGGGTCAGCGGATCGCGGATCATCTCGATCATTTCGCGATCGAGTTCGACATCCCCGCCGTCGATATCGATCAGGATCTGCTTGCCGAGTTCGGCGCTGAGATCGCGAACCATGCGCGGCAGCGCGACGAACAGATTTTCGATCCGCTGCATGCGTGTGCGGGTAATCGCATCGCGCATTTCCGCGATAATGCCGGACAGGCGCTCGAACGCACCGTCAACGGTCACGTCATTGTGACCGTCGCGCAGGCGGCGGGCGAGTTCGTTGCGCGCCAGCACCATGTCGCTGACGCCTGACATCATCCGGTCGAGCAATTCGACCGACAGCCGGATCGTACGCGGCGCGGCCGAAGCTGTGGATTTGGCTTCGGCCGCCGCCGTCGGCGCACTTGCAGCGGCCGGTTCGGCATCGGCTGCCAGCGCATCGATTAGATCGCTGTCGTCGCCATCGGTTATGCCTTCGCCATTGTCGATCGATGCAATCATCACGCCAATCCGGTCCAGCACCGCAAGCACGGCGGTCACCAGCGTTCCATCCGGATTGCGGCGACCGGCGCGAACGTCGGCAAGCGCATCTTCCGCAGCATGGCTGAGCGCCTCGAGGCGCGGAAATTCGAAGAATCCGCAATTGCCCTTCACGGTATGAACGAAGCGGAAGATGCTATCGAGGCGGGCGCGGTCGTCGGGAGCCGCCTCCCAGGCGACAATCTCCCCGCCCAGGGCTTCGAGCATTTCCCGGCATTCGGCTACGAAATCGGCAATCAGGTCGTCCATCGGGCAAACAGGCCTTCGCGAAAGAGGTCGCGAGCCTTTTGGCCGACAAATGGTTAAATCCGCGTTAGCTCTGGGCCGGCAACGTGACGCCCATCAACAGAACTTCTTCTTCCAGCCCCGAAAGTCGGATCGATCCGCCGGCTTGTTCGGCAAGTCCGTGTGCCAACCATGCCCCCGCGGCGCGCGGCTGAACCTCGCCATTGGCACCGCCATTGAGGATCGTTTCGCGCAAGGTCGGATCCAGCAGGATGCGCGGACCTTCGGCACGGATGACCATTTCGATGGCCCCGTCCTGCTCTTCGACCCCCACGTCGACCCGTCCGCCGCGCACCAGGGCATCTCCCGCTATCAAGGCAAGGTTGAGCAACAATTTCGTGGCATCTTTTGGCAGGCTGTCGGTCGCGACGATCCACCCTAGTTCGACCGGCCTGTCGCCGCCAAACAGGCCTTCGAGCGAGGAGCGTGCCTCCTGTGTATCGATGGTTTCGCCGTACCCGCCGCCCGCGCCGAACGCCAAGCGGAAGAATTTGAGCTTGTTCGCGCTCGCCCGCGCGCTTTCGTTGAGCAATTCGAGGCAGCGTTCGCGCATCTCGGGATCCTGCTCGTCGGCCATGAGTTCGAGGCCGTTGTTCAGTGCGCCGACCGGCGACAGCAAATCGTGGCAAAGACGCGAACAAAGCAGGCTGGCAAGGTCGATGGAGTTCATGGTCGGCGTGAATGCGGCAGCAGAGGGAAAATCGCAAGGCCCGGCCATTGAACCCGATTTGCGCCGTCCCATATCGCTGTGATGGCCGGGGGGCATCAGACTTTTGCGATCGCACTCGACGATCGGCATGCCGGCTGGCGGCTCGACCGCGCGCTTGCCGACGTCATGACGTCAATGTCGCGCGAACGGCTGAAAGCACTCACGAAAAGTGGCGCGCTGACCGAAAGCGGGAAGGAAGTCCGCGATCCATCGATGAAGGTGAAGGGCAGCGAGCAATATGTCCTTGCCGTGCCCGAGCCCGAAAGCTCGCACAACGAAGCGCAGGACATTCCGCTCACCATCGTGTTCGAGGATGAGCATCTGCTCGTCGTCGACAAGCCGGCAGGCCTGGTCGTCCATCCGGCGGCGGGCAATTACGACGGCACTCTGGTCAATGCGTTACTTCACCACTGCGCGGGACAATTGTCCGGCATTGGCGGTGTAGCCCGGCCCGGGATCGTCCACCGAATCGACAAGGATACCTCCGGCCTGCTGGTGGTTGCCAAGTCTGACGCTGCTCATGAGGGGCTTGCCAAGCAATTTGCGGAGCATAGCCTTGGTCGCCGCTACCTGGCCATCGTCAACAATCGGCCGACGGTAGGCAGCGGGACGATCGACGCACCACTCGCCCGATCCAGCTACGACCGCAAGAAGATTGCAATCGTCGCGGACGGCCGCGGCAAGCGTGCGGTAACCCATTGGCGCCTGGTCACGAACCTGAAGAAAGCGGCGCTCGTCGAGTGCCAGCTGGAAACCGGGAGGACCCATCAGGTGCGTGTTCACATGTCGTCGATCGGCCATCCCCTCCTTGGCGATCCGGTCTACGGGCGCGGAAAATCCACTCACAGAGAGTTACTTACTGCGTTGGACTTCCGCCGTCAGGCGTTGCACGCTGCGGGACTGGAATTTACGCATCCGATCACGAAGGACCGTTTGTCGTTCGAAAGCGCCCTTCCGACGGATATGCAGGAACTGTTCAACCGACTTGGTGTATAGAGGACAAAAGGCTAGGACGGCTCGCTTCGGCGCGCGGCCCCGCCGAAGGGATTTGAAGGGATAAG
>JBDTMR010000161.1:0-3760 GCA_039934175.1 Sphingomicrobium sp. | reverse complement strand
CGGTGACGGTGCAGGGCTATCTCGCGCTCGACCTGGTCAAGAAGAACAATGTCGAACTGGTCAAGGGCGTCGATCGCGCCTCGACCACCACGGTCGCGGCGCTGCGTACTGCGGTCACGGTGGCGCAAGCCTTGTCGAACCAGAAGCTGGTGCTCGAACAGATCGGCGCGCTCAACACGACGACGGCGGGGATGATCGACACCACCGGCGAGATGCTCAAGAGCCAGACCGGCGCAATCCATGAGCAGGCGGCGGCGTCGACGATCCCCCTCGAAACGCTGCAGCGCGCGTTCCAGAACATCTACGACACGATGGACCAGATCGACGCCTTCAAGCTGGCCGCACTCAGCAACATGAAGCAGACCGTTGAAACGCTGGGCAGCGAGGTCGAGAAATCGAAGGGCTATATCGCCCGCGCCGAGGGCGTGTCGCAAGGCCGGCTCGAAGGCAATGTCTCGCCCTTCACGCCGATCGAGAAAAAATGAACTTCAGCGACCTGACCAAGACGATCGACCGCGCGCGCGACGGGATGGACAATGCCGTTCCCGTGGCGCGCAAGACCGACCTCGTCACCCGCCGCGCCGACGATGTCATGCGGCGCCAGGACGAGCGATCGGGCAATGTCCGCGCCGCCGCCCACCGCGAACGTCAGCGGCTGAATGCGGGACTTGCGACGACGGCCAAGCGAATCGCGATTGCGGTCGGTGTCATCAGCCTGCTGACGGTCGTCATCGGAATAATGGTCCCGATCGGCATGTTCGGCTTTCTCGCTGCGGTTGGCATTGCCATCGCAGCGGCCAGTCTGCTTGCTTTTGGCGGCGCGAAGGAAGTCATTGCGCCGACGGTCTCACCCGACCTTCCGAACGGCCAGATGGTCCAGCAGTTCGACAGCTACATCTATCGCACGCGCCGATTGCTGACCGCCCCCGCCCAGGCGCAGGTCGACGCCATGTCCGCCATGCTGCCGTCGCTTCGCCAGACGCTGGAGCGGATTCCCGATAGCGACCCCAATGCGCAGGACGCCCGCCGCTTGATGTCGAAGCATTTGCCCGGCCTGATCGACAGCTATCTTCATGTCCCGATCAATTATCGCGGGGAAACCGACGCCGAAGGAAAAAGCGCCGACCAGCGTCTGGTCGAGGCGTTGGCGGCGGGGCGTGATGCGCTCAAGGACATCGGTGATACGCTGGCCCGCAACGATCTCAACAAGTTCGAGACGCAGGGTCGATTCATCGAGACCCGCTACAAAGACGAGACGCTCGACTAGCCAACGATTCCCTTGGCGCGGAGCGCGGCCAGGGCGTCATCATCGATCCATTCGCCGAGAAGGTCGCCATGCCGGCCGAGCGCGGGCGGTGGCAGCGGAGCGTCCTGCCGTTGACCGTCGATCCGTATTGGCGATCCGACCATCGGCGTTCCTGCGACGTCCAGCCGCATGCCGCGATGCACCGCCTGAGGGTCGGCCAAGGCCTGCGTCACGCCGTTGATCGGCCCAGCCGGAATTCCCGCCTGCTCGAGCGACGGGAGCCATTCGGCGGCGGGCCGGGTCGCAATGATCGCCTCGATCCGGGGAATCAGCGTATCGCGATTGGCGACGCGCTGCGCATTGCTGGCGAAAGCCGGGTCGTCGGTCCATTCGGGATGGCCGAGGATCGCCGCCAGCTTGCGGAACTGGCCGTCGTTGCCGACCGCGATGATAATCGGCTGATCCGCCGCTGCGAAGGGCTGGTAAGGAACGATATTGGGGTGGCCAACGCCCTGCCGACCGGGATCGCGCCCGCTGATCATCGCGTTCGACGCCTGATTGGCAAGCATCGCCAATTGCGTGTCGAACAACGCCATGTCGATGGTCGCGCCCACGCCCGTTTCGGCCCGGCGATAGAGCGCGGCAAGGATGGCATTGGCGGTGTACATGCCGGTAAACAGATCGGCGACGGCAACGCCAACGCGCATCGGGCCGCCGCCCGCAACGCCATTGGGAAGCCCGGTCAGACTCATCAATCCGCCCATGCCCTGGATGATATAATCATAACCCGCGCGCTGGGCGTAGGGCCCGTCTTGTCCAAACCCGGTGATCGAGGCGTAGATCAGGCGGGGATCGGCAGCACGAAGGCTTGCCGCATCGAGGCCGAACCTGGTCAGCCCGCCAACGCGGAAATTTTCGACGACAACATCGAAATCGGCGGCCATTCGGCGGACGAGCGCGGCACCTTCCCTGGTCGCAAAATCGATCGCGACCGACTTCTTCCCCCGGTTGGCGGCAAGGAAATAGGCCGCAACTTCGTGGCCATCCAATTCGTGCCAGGGCGGTCCCCAGTGGCGCGTGTCGTCGCCGGCGCCCGGCTTCTCGACCTTGATTACGTCGGCACCGAGGTCGGCGAGCGTTTGGGTCGCCCATGGTCCGGCGAGCACCCGACTGAGATCGAGCACGCGGATTCCAGCGAGCGGCTTGCTCACGAAGCGCGCCGCCACGGCTTACGGTCGGCAAGGATCGCAGCGGCGGCATTATGCCCCGGCGCGCCGGTCACGCCGCCGCCCGGATGCGCGCCCGATCCGCACAGATAGAGACCGGCCAGCGGCATTCGGTAATCGGCCGCGCCCAGCATCGGTCGCGCGCTGAACAATTGATCGATGCCCATCTTGCCGTGGAATATATCGCCGCCGATCAGGCCAAAACGCCGTTCGAGGTCGAGCGGCGAATGTATCTGCCGGGCAATCACCGACTTGGCGAACCCCGGTGCAACCGCGTCCACCGACGCGATGATCGTGTCGGCGGCCTGCTCGCGCTCGTCGTCCCAGCTGCGGCCATCAGGGAGCTGGTAACGGAAATGCTGGCAGAACAGGCTCGCGACATGCTTGCCGCGCGGTGCCAGGCTGGTGTCGAGGGTCGACGGGATCAGCATCTCGACCACTGGCTGACGCGCCCAGCCATGCAGCCCGGCATCGTGGAAGGCACGGTCCATATAGGCCATCGACGGGGCGATAATGATGCCCGCCGTCAGATGGTCGCCGCGCCCGGGTCGCGCGGTAAAGCTGGGCAATTTGTCGAGGGCAACGTTCATCCGGAAGGTCGCGCTTTCGCACTGCCAATGGTTGAAATGGTCCGCGACGCGCGGCGTCACCGCCCCTTCGGGCACCAGCTTGTCGAACAGCAATTTCGGATTGACCCCGCCGACAACAATCGGCGCGCGCCAGGTTTTGCCACCCGCGACGACGCCCGCTGCGCGGCCGCGCTCGACGAGGATTTCCTCGACCGGCGTATTGAGGACGATATCGACCCCGGCCTCGCGGCAGGCGGCGGCCATCGCCTGCGTGATCGCGCCCATTCCGCCAATCGCATGGCCCCAGGCGCCGGGAACGCCCGCAGCCTCGCCGAACAGATGATGCAGCAACACGTAGGCCGTACCTGGCGAATAAGGCGATGCGAAATTGCCTACGATGCCGTCGAACGCGAACAACGCCTTGGCCATATCGCCTTCAAAGAAACGGTCGAGGATGTCCGCCGCGCTGCGCGTCGCGAAATCATGAACGGTCTGCACTTCGCGGCTCTTGAGTCCGACCAAATCCTTGCCGAGGCTGAGCATCGCCGGAAGAGCGCGAAGCCCGGCACCCGCCTCTACCGGCGACTTGAGCAGCCATTTCTTGACGAGGCCAACGACGACCTCCAGCTCTTCGCCATAGCGATCGTAGGCCGGGCCATCGGCGGCGGCGTGGCGGACCAGTTCAGACCGGGTCAGCCCGTCGCGACCGGACAGCAGGT
>JBDTMR010000160.1:0-3789 GCA_039934175.1 Sphingomicrobium sp. | reverse complement strand
TCGAGGAACATCAGGAAACCAATGCCGAGATAGCCCGATTGCTCGATCAGGCGGACAACCCACTCACCCATAACTCAGCCCTTTGAGGCGATTTTTGATTCGACCGCGTCCCAGAACAGGGCCGGGGTGTTGCTGCCGTTGAACTTGTCGAGTGCCACAATTCCGGTTGGCGAAGTGACGTTGATCTCGGTCAGATGACCGCCGATCACGTCGATCCCGACGAAGACGAGCCCGCGCGCCTTCAATTCGGGGCCGAGCGCAGCGCAGATTTCCTGTTCGCGCTGCGTCAGGCCGGTGGCCTCAGCAGTGCCGCCTGCCGCCAGGTTTGAGCGGAATTCGCCCTTGCCGGGACGGCGATTGATGGCGCCGACCGGCTCCCCGTCGATCAGGATGATGCGTTTGTCGCCATCGCTGACGGCCGGAAGGAAGGCCTGAACGATGAACGGCTCGCGCGCGATCATGCTGAACAATTCGGCAAGCGCGGTCAGATTGGTGCCGTCCTTGCCGATGCGGAAAACGCCTTCGCCGGCCTTGCCGTGCAACGGCTTGACGACGACCTCGCCGTGCTTTGCGTGGAAGGCGCGAATTTCGTCGAGGCTTCGGCTGATCATCGTCGGCGGCATGAATTGCGCGAAATCGAGAACGAAGAGCTTCTCGGGCGCATCGCGCACATTGCGCGGATCGTTGACCACCAACGTCTCGCGCGCAACTCGTTCGAGCAGGTAGGTGGCCGTGATGTAGCCGATGTCGAACGGTGGGTCCTGCCGCATCAGCACGACATCGACGTCGCTGCCCAAGTCGAGCGGCTGGGCAATGCCAGCCGTGAAATGATTGCCCTGTTCGGGGCGCAGCGTGACCGGGCGGGCCTTCGCGCGAACGCGGCCATCCTCGTACGTCAGGTCGGTCGCCAGATAGTGAAACAGGCGATGCCCGCGGGCTTGCGCGCCCAGCATCAGTGCAAAAGTCGAATCGCCAGCAATGGCGATCGATTCCAACGGATCCATCTGGACGGCGACGGTGATGCTCATGGGGATGATCGCCTAGGCGAGGGAAGGGACTTTGTCACCCATGCCAGATGTTGGCGAGATGGCGCGGCAGACGGCCGGGCACGATGAAGATGGCGTCGATCCGTAGATCCTCTCCGTCCGCGGCATAGCGCGGCACCAGGCTGTGGGCGGCGGCGATCACCCGTCTTGGTCGGTAATCGTCGAGCGTATGGCCGGCCGCTTCTTCGCTGGCGCGCTGCTTGACCTCGATGAAAGCGACCGTTCGCCCACGCTTGGCGACCAGGTCGATCTCGCCGCCGCGCACCTGGCCCGGCGCGCCAGGATGCGCCAGCCGTGCAGCCGCATCCACCATGCCGCGATCGACTCGGCGCGCCGACCGCGGCGTTCGGCCTCGGCGCGGTTCAGCTGCCGCCGCCAAGTTCGAGGGCGCGTGCGTAGGCGCGCTTGCGGGGCATGCCGAGCGCGGCGGCCACCTCGGCGGCGGCGCGCGAAATGCTCTGATGAGCCATCGCGGCAACAAGTGCCGCGTCGAGGTCGTCGTCGGTCGTCTCTGCCATTTGGGCAGGCGGCCCGACGACGATGACGATTTCGCCTTTCGGTGCCTTTTCGGCATAGCGCGCTGCCAGCTCGCCGAGCGTTCCGGTAACGCATTCCTCGTGCAGCTTGCTGATTTCCCGTGCAATGGCGGCATCGCGGTCGCCGAGTCCTTCGCCCAGGGCTGCAAGGCAGTCGGCAAGGCGCGGTCCGCTTTCGTAGAACACAAGGCTCGCTCGAAGTGAGGAGAGCTCGGCAATCGCATCGCTGCGACCCTTGGCCTTGGCGGGCAGGAACCCGGCGAACAGGAAGCGGTCGGTCGGCAACCCGGCCAGCGTCAGCGCGGCAATCGCGGCGCACGGGCCGGGAATGGTGTGAACGGATAGCCCGGCCTGGCGCGCGGCCCGGACCAGTTTGTAGCCGGGGTCGGAAATCAGCGGCGTCCCCGCATCGCTGACCAATGCCACCGCCTCGCTGCCCAGCCGGGCAAGGATCGAATCGCGAATCGCGCCGTCGCTATGGTCGTGATAGGCCATCATTCGAGCCTTCGAGCCGGTGTGGGCGAGCAATTTTGCGCTGACTCTCTTGTCCTCGGCAAGTACCAGGTCGGCATCACGCAAGGTCGCGGCGGCGCGCGGCGACAGATCCGAAAGATTGCCGATCGGGGTGGCGACGATATAGAGGCCTGGGGCAAGGGGAGAGGACACAGGAATAGTTCATGGCATTTTCCTTCGACAACCGGCAAGCGCGGCGCGCATTCCTTTTTGCGATTGGCGCATCTGCGCTGTCCCTCGCGGCATGCCAGACGAGTTCGCCAATGCGTCCGGTCGGCCCGACGCAACCGGTGGAGCCCGGCGAAATCCCGGAAAGCGCACGGCATCAGGTTGCGCTCGTCATTCCGTTGACAGGTGAAGACGGTCCGGTAGGCACCTCGATTGCAAATGCGGCGATGCTTGCGTTGCTCGATAGCGGAGCCAAGGACATTCGCCTGACCACCTATGACAGCGGCACGGTCGGTGCTGCGGCGGCGGGGGAACGAGCGATTGCTTCCGGCGCGAAGCTGATTCTGGGCCCGTTGCTGGCAGAGGATGCGCGTGCACTGGCGCCGGTTGCGCGCCGGGCGAAGGTGCCGTTGGTTGCCTTTTCCAATGACACCAGCGTCGCCGGAAATGGCGTCTACATCATGGGGATCACGCCGGGCGCGGCGATCGACCGAGTCGTTCGCCATGTTCGCGGAAAGGGCGCGGCGCGGTTCGGCGCGCTCGTCCCGACCGGACTTTACGGCCAACGCGCAGCACAGGCGATGCTCGGTTCGGTCCGCGCGTCGGGTGGCCGGATGGTCGGAATGGAGAATTTCAATCGAACCGCCAGCGCCGGGCGCGCCGCCGCAATGTCGCTAAATGCGCGCGGGGAATATGATGCGGTGCTGATTGCCGACAGCGGCGGAATCGTCAGCGTGATTGCGCCGTCGGTGGAGACCGGGCCGACCCTGCTCGGCACCGAATTGTGGGCCAATGATCGAACGATGGGCAAGGTGCCGCGGTTGCGCGGATCGCTTTATGCCGCCGCGCCCGATGCGCGCTTCCAGCAGCTCGTGACCCGTTATCGGGCGCGCTACGGCAAGACGCCCTATCGGATCGGGAGCCTGGGTTATGATGCGGCGCTGCTCACCGTCCGTGCTGCGCGGCAGTGGCCAATGGGCCGCAATTTCCCTGCCAAAGTGCTTGGCGACCGCGACGGATTTGCCGGCGTCGACGGGATCTTCCGCTTCGGCCGCGACGGCGTGGTCGAACGCGCACTCGAGGTTCGCCAGGTGACTGCCGGAGGAACCACGGTGGTCGCCCCTGCAGCATCCAGCTTCGGCAACTGAAAATATTGAATCGATAGGGAAAAGGGGTCATCCTCCGCACTTCGGGGAAGAGGGAGTCGGGGGATGATCTCACTATTTCTTTCGTCGGTCATTGCAGTCGCGGGATTGCAGGCCACGATCAACGCACCGCGCAGCGCATTCGTCGCCTGCCTGAGGGACGCCAGCGGCAAGGCGGAAAGCCAGAAAATTGCGGTCGATGCCTACCAGGGATTTCTCGACACGGCCTGTTCGGCGCAGGCAGCATCGCTGAAATCGGCGCTGGTCGCCTTCGATGTGAAAAACGGCATCAAGCGGGCGACCGCCGAAAGCGACGCGCAGGCGCAGATCGACGATTATCACGCCATGTCGAAAGAGAAATACGAGTCCAAGATGGGTGGG
>JBDTMR010000159.1:0-3814 GCA_039934175.1 Sphingomicrobium sp. | reverse complement strand
CGACCCTGCCCTGTGGGCAGCGGTCGAGCGGCTTGCGGCGACCGAATTGCGCTCGGCAAATGCTCAGGTCGAATGCCTGCTGCGCGAATCGTTGAAGGCGCGCGGGGTCAAGATTGCGGAACCGGTCCCGGTGCGCCGGGGCCGTCCGCCGAAGAAGGAGGATCGATGATGTTGACGGCAATCCCGTCCCCGCCAGAACGGCGACGCAAGCTGATCGTCGGCTTCGCAATGCTGCTCGCCATCGGGCTGATCGTCATGGTGCTGCCATGACCGGCGGTCCCGCATGGTTCGGCCAGAAGCGCTATGGCTACGGCTGCATGCCGATCAGTTGGCAGGGCTGGCTGGCGACCCTGGTCTATGTTGTGATCGTCAGTTTCGCCGGATTGCTGGCCTGGCGTAGCCCGCTCGCCGCTTATTCGGTGATCGCCACCGTGACGATCCTGTTCATTATCCTGGCCGCCAAGACGACCAAAGGTGGCCTCCAATGGCGTTGGGGGGACAAGAAATGATCGGACTGTCGATATTGACCGCACTGGCAGCAACCACCTTGACCGCACCCGGCCCGAGAGGCCCGCTGGAAGGCACGTTGATCGACGCCGGCAAGCATGCGCCTGTCGCGATCATCATCCCGGGATCCGGGCCGACCGACCGCGACGGCAACAATCCTATGGGCGTGACGGCGGCCAGTTACCGCTTGCTGGCGGAAGCCTTGGCCCAGCGCGGCGTCAGCACGATCCGCACCGACAAGCGCGGCATGTTCGGCAGCAAGGCCGCCATTCCCGATGCCAACAAGGTGACGATTGCCGATTATGCTGCCGACGCCCACGCCTGGGCCAAGGTCGCGCGTAGGGCGACCGGCGCCAGATGCGTCTGGCTGATCGGCCATAGCGAGGGCGGACTGATTGCGCTGAAGGCCGGGCAAAACACGGACGATCTGTGCGGCATCGTCACCGTCGCCGGACCGGGACGGCGGCTTGGCACGGTGATGCGCCAGCAACTTCAGGCCAATCCCGCCAACGCGCCGATCCTGACGCCGGCGCTCCACGCGATCGACGAACTGGAGGCCGGACGCCTGGTCGATGCGGCAGCCTTGCCGGCGCCGCTCCAGCCCTTGTTCAACCCGTCGATCCAACCGTTCGTGATGGACTTGTTCAGCTACACGCCGACGGCACTAGCAACCTCGCTCAAGCTGCCCTTGCTGGTCGTTAACGGCGATCAGGATATTCAGGTAACCGTCGACGACGCGCGGGCGTTGGCCACCGCCCAGCCCAAGGCGACCTTGGTCGTCGCCAAGGGCGTCACCCACACGCTCAAGATCGTCGACGGTGAAGGGCGTGCTGCCAATCTGGCGACGTACGCCGACGCATCGAAACCGGTGTCGCCAGTGGTAGCGGACGCGATTGCGTCCTTCTTGAAGGCGAAACGCTAGCGGCGCTGCCCCGGGGCCTTGGCCTCGGGGCCAAGCGCATCGTCGAGCAGTCGGGCAAGGCGCAGCCCGCCCGCTGCAACCTGGCGGCGAACGACCGGGATCAGCGCCTGGACCTGCTGCTCGCTCAGCGTCTCGCGATCGTCAGTCTTCGGCCCGCAGGCATCGCCGGTCAGCACCTGATAGGCGTCAGTACGGGCTTTATCCCAGCTGTCACGGCTCCAGTCTTCAACTGTTCCCTGCGCCATTGCCGCACGCTCGGTCGGGCTGAACGCGGACAGGATTCCCGCGCCCCCATAAGGTGGGGTCGATATGGCGCGCTCGGCAAGATAGCCGTCCCAGATCGAATGCAAGTTGGTGCGGCCGCCGACCAGGCCATAATTGGCCTTGACGTCATTGCCGCCCTTGTCGCCGCGATCGCCCGCATGCATCGGCTGGACCAGATCGCCAACGAAATGGACCAGGAAGGCCAAGGCCATCAATCGCTCGCGTTGCGGTGCCTTTCGGTCGGCCAGGATGCGGGCGTTGCGCTCGATCTGCGCCGACACGCAATGGCCGTCCTTGCATGCCGCCTTCAGGTCGAACGGCTTGCAGATGTCGACGTTCTGGTAATGCCACGAATAAGCGTAGCTGAACCGGTCGCCCAGCGTCTTGACGCAATCCGCCCAGTAACTCGCCTGCTCGATCGTCGCGACCGGACATTCGGGCGTTTCCAGCAGCGCGCCTTTGGCCAGCAACCGCCGGATGTCGGCGCGGGTTTGCGGCCGGACATTGTCCAGCGCGATCCGCGCGACCGTTTCATGGCCATATTCCCACCAGGCGGCGGCGGGGCTCGAACACAGGAAAGCCGCGACGATGGCGGCGAAGAAACGAATCTGCATGGACCGTCTCTAGCGCCGCCGATGTCATTTGGGCAGTCGCTCCGACGTCAGGCCATTTCCAGCTCGGACCGCTTCAGCACCAGCCGCCATTCGTCGAGGTCGACCAGCATCGCCCGCGCCGCTTGTTCGATCAGGTCGGCGGACCGGGCGAGGTCGCCATGTTGCTCGGCCAGCTGCACCGAAATCGAACGCAGCGTCTGCGCGGTCGACTGCGACCGCTGCGCGCTTCCGGCAAAGTCGCCCTGCGACCTTATCCCGAAAATCGAGGTTGCGATGGCGGGCAGGCCGGCTGACACCAACGTCAGCCAATTCTGATGATCGTTGATCCAGTCGGGCGCGAGTTTCATTCCGATTACGACCGACAGCGAAACCAGCACGGTTGCGAAGAACAGTCCGTTGAAGATCACGCCAAGCCGATGGTCGAGTTGCTCCGCCTGCCGCGCCGCACCCTCGTTATACGAAATCTGGGAATCGATTTCGTGCGTGCTGATCGCTTCGATCAAATTATCCGCGCGTTCCTGGTCGATATCGCCATTGGGACAACCCATCGCGCGCCAGATCCCCGCCGCATACCAGTCGATCCACCGCCGCGGGATCGGATCGGTCATGCTGCCGGGCGGTTCCGGCGCAGCCACCCCCAACAGTTTCAAACTCCGCATCGGCCGCAACCGCTCGGCCAGGTGGCGGTAATCCAGCCACCGCCGCTGCCACTCGCGCCTCGTCCCGAAAATCGTATTGGCAATGACCGCAATTGCGACCAGGAATTCCATCACGGCAAGCTCGAACTGGCGATGCGGAAACAGGAAGGCGCTTAAGCCGATCAGCGCCGCCGTCGCCATCAGGCTGAAATTGAAGACATGCCCGCTCCGAAAGGTCTGCGCATAGTAACTCGCCAGCCGATCGCTCCACGCATACGCCCGCTCGATCAGGTCCAGCGGTGCCGCCACGCCGTGCCGGTCCGAGCAATTGCTGGCGAAGCTGCGCCACTCGTCCTCGATCGCACGAACGCATGCGGATTCGCGCCAGTTGCTGGCCCGGATGCGCTTGACTCCGGTCAGGGTCAGCAGCAGCGGGAACTCGATCCGGCCACGAATTCGCTGCGCCTTTTCGCTCCTGAAATCGAACAGATGGCGCTGCTCGATCAGGTCGGACGGCGGCGACAGCATCGCGTCCATCACCCATTGCAACTGCGCCTCGTCGAGCGAGCGCTGGATCGTCCGCTCGAACGCGCTTCGGGTCACGACGTGCGGATCGAAGGCGCTCCACATCAGGCGGACCGGGGAATTGGTGGCGGTGCCGATATGGATCACCGGAACCCCCGACGACACCGCCAATTGAACGATCTCGGCCGTCCCGCCGCGCCCGCGTGGAGGTGCACCATCCCACAAGGCGATGAGCACGTCACAGTGGGCGACGGTCGCTCGGCCGGCCAGCAAGTAACTTTCCGCTTCTCGCTCTCGGCTGCCGGGAAGCTCGAGGATGCAGCTGGCCAGTTCGATCAACGAAT
>JBDTMR010000158.1:0-3831 GCA_039934175.1 Sphingomicrobium sp. | reverse complement strand
TCGATCGTCCAGCGGCCCTCGCCGCTATCCGCAACCTTGCCCGAGAATTTTGCAAGCGATTGGTCTTCGGTCAGCGCCATGGCGATCAGGTCGAGCAGCCAGGACGAAATCACGCTGCCGCGCCGCCACACTTCGGCAATATCGGCAAGGTTGAGATCGTAACTGGTCGCCAGTTCGCTGTTGGCGCGCTGCTTGAGGATATCGAATCCCTCGGCATATGCCTGCATCATCCCATATTCGATGCCGTTGTGGACCATCTTGGTGAAGTGCCCGGCGCCCGCGGGGCCGCAATGGACATAGCCCTGTTCGGCCTTCCATTCGCTGTCGGTGACGGCGCGCTGCGTGCGCGGAATGTCGCCCATGCCCGGCGCAAGCGCGGCGAAGATCGGGTCGAGATGCGCGATCTGTTCGGGCGCGCCGCCGATCATCATGCAATAGCCGCGCTCCAGTCCCCAGACGCCGCCCGAAACCCCGACATCGACGAAGTGGAGGTCGCGTTTTTTGAGGAAAGCGGCGCGTTCGATGTCATGTTTCCAGAAGCTGTTGCCGCCGTCGATGATGATGTCGCCGGGGGAGGCGACTTCGGAGACGTCACGCATGACCTGTTCGGTGATCGCCCCGGCCGGGAGCATGATCCAGAAGATGCGCGAGGAGGGCAAGGCGGAAGCGACCTCCGCAAGGCTGGCGGCGCCAATTGCACCATCGGCGACCAGAGAGGCGACGGCCTTTTCGTCGCGGTCGTGGGCAACGATTTCGTGGCCTGCCTGCATCAAGCGTCGTGCCATGTTGCCGCCCATTCGGCCGAGGCCGATCATTGCCAGTTTCATCGCAAAACTCCCTGCCGTTGGATCGTCCAACGCTATGCGGGCGAAATGGGTTCGCGGCTAGTGGCGGGCGAAGACATTGGCCTTTCCGTCGGCGGAGAACAGCATCGTCTGATAAGGCTCGCGGTGGTTGCCATGTTCCATGCCGGGCGAGCCCATCGGCATGCCGGCCACGGCAATGCCCTTCGCCCGCGGCTTTGCGGCGAGCAATTTCTTGATATCGGCGGCGGGGACGTGGCCCTCGACGACATAGCCGTTGACCATCGCGGTGTGGCAGCTGGCCAGGCGATCCGGGACGCCGGCCTTGGCCTTGACCGCCATGATGTCGTCGACGTTGACGACCTTCACCGTGAAGCCGTTGGCGCGAACATGCTCGATCCACTTCGCGCAGCAGGCACAGGTCGGCGATTTCATCACCGTCATGGTGGCAGCATTGGCGGCGGTGGCAAGCAGCATCGCGGCTGCGGCGAGAGCGGTTCTGAGCGTTTTCGACATAAGGCGAAATCCTAACCTTGGAGGATGAACCGTGGCCGAACGTCAATAAGCGCGGGCAACGGCGAATTCGACCGCTTCGGTCATCGCGGCCTTCGCTCGGCCATTGGGGAATGAGGATATCGCGTCGATCGCGCGGCGGCCGTAAAGGCGGGCGCGTTCCATCGTTTCGTCGAGCGCGCCGGTGGCGTGGATAAGGGCGGTGGCGTGGGCCAGATCCTCGTCGCTGACCCGCTCGCCCTGCATCGCGGCCTTCCAGAAGGCGCGATCCTCGGCAGAACCGCGCGCGAAGGCGAGGATGACGGGCAAGGTGACCTTGCCGTCGCGGAAATCGTCGCCGCGACCCTTGCCCATCGTCGCGCTGTCGCTGGCGTAATCGATGGCATCGTCGACCAGCTGGAAGGCGATCCCCAGATTGCGGCCGAAGCCGTCGAGCAGGTCTTCCGCTTCCTCGCCCGCTTCGGCAACGACCGGCGCAATGCGGCAAGCAGCGGCGAACAATTGAGCGGTCTTGGCATTGATAATCTGGAGGTAATGGTCCTCGCCAGTTTCGACCTGCCGCTGTGCGGTCAACTGATCGACCTCGCCCTCGGCGATGACCGCGCTGGCGTGGCTGAGGATCTTGAGCACCTTGAGGCTGCCGTCCTCGACCATCAGTTCGAAGGCACGGCTGAACAGGAAGTCGCCGACCAGCACGGTCGCCGGATTGCCCCAGATGAGGTTGGCAGCGCGCTTGCCGCGGCGCATTTCGCTGCCGTCGACGACATCGTCGTGGAGCAAGGTGGCGGTATGAATGAACTCGACCGCAGCGGCCAATTTGTGGTGGCGGGTGCCAGGATATTCGCACAGCTCGGCGCTTGCCAGCGTCAGCATCGGGCGCATTCTCTTGCCACCACCCGCGATGAGGTGCCCGGCCAGTTCGGGGATCATTGCGACCTTCGATTGCATCCGGGACAGGATGATGGCGTTGACGCCGTTCATTGCCTCGGCGGTCAATGTCATCATCGGCTCGAGCGATGGGCCGGCGCCGGGGTGGAGGGAATGGATGGTCGCGGTCACGGCGCTCGCCCTAGTCCCCGCTCAGGCCGAGGGCAAGCGGAGGCGAACGAGCAGACCGCCGAGGTCTTCGCTCTCTTCGAGGGCGACGGTACCGCCGTAAATCTCGGCGACATCGCGGACGATGGCGAGGCCCAGGCCGGTGCCGGGCTTGTCGGTGTCCAGCCGGGCGCCGCGTGCGAAGATCGTTTCGCGTTCTGTTGCGGGGATGCCCTTGCCGTCATCCTCGACCAGGATGGCGACGAACGACGGTTCGGGCTCGACCGTGACGAACACCCGCCCGCCGCCATATTTCGCGGCATTTTCGATCAGATTGCCGAGCATTTCATCAAGGTCCTGACGTTCGACGCGGACCTGCGCTTTCTTGTCGCCAGCGATGTCGACGGTGACGTTGGAATAGAGGCGCGAGACGGCACGTTCGACCGCGTCAAGGCTTTCCCAGACGAAGGCGCGGGCCTGTGCCGAGGAACGGCGGCCGATGGCGCGGGCGCGTGCGAGATGGTGGTCGACCTGCCGCCGCATCGTCGTCGCTTCGCGGCACACGGTGTCGGCAAGATCGGGCGAGCGGGCCGTCGCGGCATTGGTGATGACGGTGAGCGGGGTCTTGAGCGCGTGGGCGAGGTTACCGGCATGTCGGCGTGCTTCTTCGGCCTGCGCTTCGCCATGGGCGAGCAGTTCATTGATTTCGTGGACGAGCGGATGGACTTCATCCGGGAAGTCCTCGCTGATCCGTTGCTGGCTACCGCTGCGGATGGCGATGACCTCACTCTGCACGCGGCGCAGCGGCCACAGGCCGTAAAATGCTTGAAGCGCAGCGAGGACGAGAAGCCCCAGGCCAAGGACGCCGAAGCTCCAGAAAAGGGTCGAGCGCAGTTCGCGGATCTGGTCATCGATGAGTTCGCGCGACTGGGCGACCTGGAATCGCCAGCGGACATTGCTTCCGGGCAGGACAATGTCGCGCTCCAGTACGCGCAACGGTTCGCCCGTAAATTCGCGGCTATCGTAACGATGAAGCTTTACGTCATTATGCTGGCTGACCGCGAGCCGGCGATCCCACAAGGAGCGAGAGGGGAAAGTGTCGGCGCCATTTCCGCTGATTTGGAAATAGACGCCCGAATAAGGCTCGAGAAAGCGCTGGTCGGCCGGTGGTCGTGAAAAGCGGACTTCGCCGTCCGGGCCGATTTCGGACGCACCGATCATCGCGTTAAGCACGGTTTCGATCTGACTGTCGAAATTCGCCACCAACGTCCGCGTCAGCGCCCTATCCAGAGCGAAGCCGCCGCCGAGCAGCAGCACGCCGATCCAGACGGCGGCAATGCCGATGATCCGCCGGGTCAGCGAGCTCGGACCGCGCCGCAACGTCACGGCCGGCGTGGCCTGCTCGGTTGGGCTCAAGCGTCCGGGTCCTCAAGGCTGTAGCCGAGGCCGCGGATCGTGGTGATCGTGTCGGCACCAAGCT
>JBDTMR010000157.1:0-3833 GCA_039934175.1 Sphingomicrobium sp. | reverse complement strand
GTGAAGGCGCGGGCGACGACGGCGCGCGGATCTTTGATGTCGTTAGGATCGATGCCGTTGCCGAGTGGGTTGGCATAATTGGTGCCCGTCCAGCCCGTGCCGGTTTCGTGCATGTAATCGCCCGCGATCAGGAACCGCCAGCGATCGCTGGGCTCCCACAGGATCTGGGCGCGGCCAGCAATATTGTCTTCGGCTTCGGCAACGTCGATGTCCTGAACCGGACCGACATTCTTGTAATAGCTGTCGTGGCTCAGCCCCATTCCCGACAGGCGGATTGCCGCAGTCTGACCGATCGGGACGTTAAGCATCCCGCGCACGACCTTCTGATTGTAATTGCCATATTCGCCTTCGAGTTCCGCGTCCCAGACGCCTAGTCCCGGTTTCCAGGTAATGACGTTTACCGACCCGGCGGTGGCATTGCGACCGCGCAGCGTGCCTTGCGGGCCGACGTTCACCTCGACGCGCTGGATATCGAAAAAGGCGGAGCCGATGCCCGACGGCCGGGGAAGATAGACCCCGTCCCAATGGGTCGCGGCAGCAGGATCGCCGAGCTCGGTGTTGTTGCTTGAACCGATGCCGCGAATCCAGACTTCGCGGTTCGCGCCATTGTTGGCGACCGTCAGGCCCGGAAGCACATCGTTGAGGTCCGAAATATTCTGGATGCCGCGCTTCTTCAGCGCATCGCCCGAGAAAGTCGCCGCGGTGCCGGCATAATCCTGAAGCGATTGTTCGCGGCGGTCGGCGGTAATGACAATCGCGTCGTCGTCATCTTTCGCGGCAGGATCGGCAGGCGCATCAGCGGCCGTTTCCGTGGCTGGCTTTTCGTCATCGCTTGGCGACGCCGTCACAGCGGGATCGGCCTGAGCGTGAACTGGAGCTGCGAGCGCAGCAAACGAAACGCCCAATGCGAGCATAGTACGGAATTTTGCCATCGAAGGCCCCCTCTCGATCTGCGGTCGATATTTCGACTCACATGCAAGGCTATCAGAATTGTGAACGTTCACAACAAAAAAGTGAGCGTTCACAATGCGGGTTCGTTTTTGCCGCCTTCTGAGCTAGAGAGATCCTCAATGGGGGATGGTTCAAAGCCGGGCTCGATCACGATCGAGGATGTCGCAACGTCGGCTGGCGTATCGCGTCAGACAGTTTCGCGCGTCATCAATCGCCGCCCCAACGTCAAGGATTCGGTTCGCGCCCGGGTCCAGCAGGCAATCGACGATCTTGGTTATGTTCCCAACCTAAGCGCGCGTCGGATGGGTGGCGCCCGGTCCTACCTGATCCTGGCGGTGAACGATCGCCAACGCACCCTGGAAAACTGGCGGGCCGGGCGCGGTAACGATTGGGTCGACCAGATGCTCTACGGCGGCATGACCGAATGCGAACGTCATGGCTATCACCTCGTCTTCGAACTGATCGATACCGACACCGCAAAAGCCGAAGGAGAGCTTGCAGCGATCATCGCCGCACTTCGCCCGGACGGCGTGATCCTGACCCCGCCGCATTGCGACAATGCGGGACTGACCGGCTTGCTGGAAAGGCATCGCATTGCCTGCGCCCGGGTCGGTCATCAAAGCGGCGAGAAATGCGTCGACGTGTTCATGGACGAAGAAGGTGCCGCAAAACGCGCGACCTCGCACCTCATCGATCTGGGTCATCGCAGAATCGCCTTTGTCGCCGGCGCGCCGAATTATGGCAATTCGGCAAGGCGCATCGCCGGATTTCGACTTGCCTTGGCGGATGCTGGGTTGCCGGGCGACGCCGGAAACGTCGGCAACGGCGATTTCCAGTTCGACCCGGCGGCGGCAGTAATCGACGAGATGCTCACTTCGCCCAGCCCGCCCACTGCGATCATCGCGGACAATGACGAGATGGCGTTTGCCGCGCTACACGTCGCCAGCAAGCGCGGGCTGCGGGTGCCCCAAGACCTGTCGATCATCAGTTTCGAAGACACGCCCGGCGTTCGCTTCAGCGTTCCACCGCTCACCGCCATTCGACAGCCGACGGCGGCCATGATTGCCAAGGCGTGCGAACAATTGATCGCGACGAGTACCGGCAAGGAAGGCACCGGACGGTTCGAATTGCCGTTCGACCTGATCGAGCGGGCGAGCACGGCGCGGCGGCAGGCGTGACCGAAAGGGTGCCGGTCGGGACTGTACCGGGAGAACGCCTTTATTCGCTCTCATTTCTCGGTGCGCATCTCGCATTCATGCCGATCTTTGCATTGCTGTTGCCACGCCGAATTGCGGTTATCGCGCCGGAACAGGCGATTGAAACGCTCAGCTCCCTGCTGCTGATCGGTGGGATCGTCGCCAGCGTCGCGCACATTGCTGCCGGCCGGTGGAGCGACCGCTGGCTTGTGAAATTCGGCAGCCGCCGTGGCCTGATCGGTTTGGGACTCATTGCCTTGTGTGCAGCGCAAGTCGGCCTCGCGGTCGCGCAGACCTGGACCGCTCTCGTCATCGCCATCATCATTTTCCAGGTCGCGCTCAACCTGATGTTTGCGCCGCTCGGCGCATTGCTTGCCGATTACATTTCGGACGAACGCAAGGGCAGGGTCGCGGGATTGCTCAATGCCGCCCTTCCGCTGTCGAGCATGGGGACGGCTGTTGCGGCTTTCCTTTTCCCGCGCGACGGGCCGGGTGGCTTCCTTCTGGTGGCAATCGCCAGCGGGCTGGCCATCCTGCCGCTGCTGATTGCATGGCCATTCGGCGCGGGCGCCAAGCCCAGAAAGCCAAATGACGTAGCGGCCATTCCGCCATCTCGCGAAGCGCGACGCGACTATCTCAAAATCTGGTGCGCCCGGCTCCTGATCCAGCTGGGCGCGGCCTTCGTCATCAACTATTTCTATCTCTATCTTATCGATCTGGGCGGCAATGGCGGGCAGGCGTCGCGGCGGATCGGGAGTTTTGCTATGGTTGCCACCGCCGCTTCCTTTGCAAGTGCAATCGGTTCGGGTTTCTGGTCGGACCGGGTCGGTCGACGCAAACCGCCCCTGATGCTCGCGTCACTGGCGGCAACATCCGGACTATTGGTCCTGGCGCTCGAGCCATCGCCGCTCATGGTCCTTGCTGCTTATGTCATTTTCCACGTCGGCCTGACGGCATTTCTGTCGGTCGATTCGGCACTCGTCGCCCAATTGCTTGCGCAGAGTCGCCGTCGCGGCGAGTTGCTGGGGTTGATGAATCTCACCAATACCCTGCCCGCCATCATCGTCCCGGCCATCGCCATTCGCGCTGCCAGTGGAGCGGCGCCTCTGAACTGGCCACTGGCTTTCGTGATGGCAGCGACGCTCGCCCTTGGCGCTCTTGCGCTCATCTCGCGGATTCGCACGATCGCGTGACAGAGATGGCTCTGCGAAAGACGGCAGTGACCTGAAAGTGAATGGAGCGGGCGAAGGGATTCGAACCCTCGACCCCAACCTTGGCAACTTTGGATTTGACCATTCGGCATTGTTCGTCTGTGGTTTCCTTTGTCCGTAGAGTTGTTGAATTTACGGACTTTTCTAACGGCTGCTATTCGCTTACGGTCGCGATTGACTGGCGACAGCCGGCCCTTTCTGCACCCCAATTTGGACCCCAATTATGTCGAAGGGCCTTTCTGACGTTCAGTTGAAAGCCTTGCTCGTTAATCCCCCTCTGGCACGCCTTGAGCTAAAAGACGGTGTTATCGATGGCCTCATGCTGCGCTTGGGTCCGCGTGGGCGACCGATCTGGACCTATCGATTTCGAATTCGGGGTGCAGGAGGCACAAGTAACAGGGGCACGCAACTAAATGGTGCGCGATATCATCGAGTCAGCTTGGGTAGCTATCCGGCCGTTTCCATCAAAGCCGCC
>JBDTMR010000156.1:0-3845 GCA_039934175.1 Sphingomicrobium sp. | reverse complement strand
ACGAAACGCGAGCGCTGCGCATCCATTTCGGCCTGGATCTTCTTGCCCATGGCGCGGCGCAAAAGGTCGGCGTCGCCGAGGCTGTAGCCGGCAAGCACCTGAGCGGCCTGCATGACCTGTTCCTGGTAAACGAAAATTCCGTAGGTTTCGCCCAGCACATCCTCGAGTAACGGATGTGGATAAGCGAGATCGGCGCGGCCGTTCTTACGATCGCCGAACAACGGAATATTGTCCATTGGGCCTGGCCGATAAAGCGAGACGAGCGCGATGATGTCGCCGAAACTGGTCGGTCGGACCTGCGCGAGCGTGCGGCGCATGCCTTCCGATTCCAGCTGGAACACACCGACCGTATCACCGCGTTGGAGGAGCGCGAACACCGCAGGGTCGTCCCACGCCAAGGTCGTATAATCGACCTCGATGCCGCGCAGCCGGAGCAGGCGTTGGCCCTCTTTCAGTACAGACAGCGTCTTAAGGCCGAGAAAGTCGAATTTCACCAAGCCAGCGGCTTCGACATATTTCATGTCGAACTGTGTGACCGGCATGTCCGAACGCGGGTCGCGGTAGAGCGGGACGAGCTGGTCGAGCGGCCGATCGCCGATCACCACACCCGCCGCATGGGTCGAGCTGTGCCGCGGCAGTCCCTCCAGCTTCATCGCGAGATCGAAAAGGCGCCTGACGTCCTTGTCGCCCTTCACTTCTGCGGCAAGCTCGCTGACGCCGTTCAGCGCGCGTTCCAACGTCCATGGGTCGGTCGGGTGATTGGGCACCAGCTTGGCGAGGCGATCGACCTGGCCATAGCTCATCTGGAGCACGCGGCCGGTGTCCTTGAGCACGGCCCTCGCCTTGAGGCGGCCGAAGGTGATGATCTGCGCCACCTTGTCGCGGCCATATTTGGCCTGGACGTAGCTGATCACCTTGTCGCGGTGCGTTTCGCAGAAATCGATGTCGAAGTCGGGCATCGACACACGTTCCGGATTGAGAAAACGTTCGAACAGCAGCTTCAATTCGATCGGATCCAGATCGGTGATGGTCAGCGCCCACGCGACCGCGCTGCCCGCCCCCGATCCACGACCCGGGCCGACCGGAATGTCGTTCGATTTTGCCCATTGAATGAAGTCGGCAACGATCAGGAAGTAGCCGGCGAACCCCATCCGGGTGATAACGTCGATCTCGAAGTCGAGGCGGTCGCGGTAACGCGCCTTGTCTTCCTCGCTACGCCCATCGAGACGGCGCTCCAGACCGGCATGAGCCTGCCGGCGCAGCGTCTCATCCTCGTCATCGCTCAGTCGCGGCAGGATCGGACGACGGTTGGGCGCGGCAACGGCGCAGCGCTGCGCAACCACCGACGTATTGGCAATCGCCTCGGGAAGATCGGCGAACAAGCTCTCGATCTCGGCGGCCGGTTTCAACCAGGCATGGGGCGAACTGACCGCCCGTTCGGCGGTGTCGACATAGGCGGATTGCGCGATGCAAAGCATGGCATCATGCGCCGCGTGGAAGGTGGGGTCCGAATATTGCGCAGGGTTGGTAGCAACGATTGGAAGATCGTGGGCGTAGGCCAGGTCGATCAGTCCATGTTCGGCGGCTTCCTCGACCGGATCGCCGCGACGGATCAACTCGACATAAAGTCGGTTGGTGAACAGCGCCTCAAGCCGACCGGCGTAAAGCGCCGCTTTCTCAGTCCTGCCATCGGCAATCAACTTCGCAAGCGCGCCCTCACTGCCTGCGGTCAGGCAGATCAGCCCCTTGCTGTCCTGCAATGCGTCGAAGGGAACATGCGGCACTTCGGAAAGCGGACGATCGAGATGTGCCGCGCTGACCAAACGGCACAGCGCGGCATAGCCATCTTCATCCTGCGCCAGCAACACCAACCAGTCGATCGACCCGGCAGGGCCGATATCATCGGGCCGCGCCACCGCGAGAGTCGTTCCGATAACGGGTTGAACCCCTTGCGCCTGGCAAGCCTCGCCGAATGCCATCGCCGCGTAAAGGCCGTTGCGGTCGGTCAGCGCGACCGCAGGAAAGCCCAGTTTCGCCGCAAGTTTCGCGATCGATTTCGGCTCCATCGCCCCTTCGAGCATGGTGAAGGAGGAAAAGACTCGAAGCGGGACATAGGGTTGCGCGGACATTGCCGCGACTATGCGCAAGCATCGCCGACGTGGCCACCCCGCCTGCCTCACTTATCCCCAATTATTGAGTCGAATTTGGCCGGTAGATGAAATCAAAACTGGTCGTCCAACTGAGGCCATGATCGAGCGATTGTTCGCCATGCTGACGGACCGAGCCATCGTCCTGCCGATTGTAGCGCATCCGGATCAACGCGTGGCTGCCGGAGCCGCCGATATTCTTCCACCAGCCGGTCAGAACCATTTCCTTGCCGGCCATGCCACCGACGAAATCGACAGTGACGCCGCTGCTGTCGAGCCAATGCTGGTGCCAGCGGCCATCGGCGGGATCGTAACTGTTCAGCGAGCCGCCACCGGTGCCATTCAACGGCATCCAGTTTTCGCGAATGCCGCATCCGCCGTACAGCTTTTCGATCCTGCTATTCGCGACCGGCGCTGCGCCGTTGATGTTCGGCGTGACCTCCCACGACCCGACCCAAAAATCGAACTGTCGATATTCGGCGGATGCGCAAGGCGTTGGTGGTGGCGGCGGAGTGGCAGGCGTCGCGGTTTGCAGGGCGATTGGAAGCAAGAGTGCGATCATCGATCATCTCCTTGCCGTCATGATGATGCGCCGTCAGCGGTAACGCAAATCGCTTATTCGAGGACGCCTTCATGCAAGCGCACGACGCGGTCCATTCGCGATGCCAGGCGTTCGTTGTGGGTGGCGACCAGTGCGGCGCTTCCCTCGATCCTGACGAGATCGAGGAATTCCGCGAACACGCGGTCAGCCGTCGCCTCGTCGAGATTGCCGGTTGGCTCGTCGGCCAAGATGAGTGGCGGCCGGTTGGCAAGCGCCCGCGCGACCGCGACGCGCTGCTGCTCGCCGCCCGACAATTTTGCCGGACGATGTTCCAGGCGTTCCCCAAGGCCGAGCTTTGAGAGCAGGTCTTCCGCGCGTTGCTGCGCGTCCTGGGTGCTTGCCCCATGAATGATCTGCGGAAGAAGCACGTTCTCGACCGCATTGAAGTCGGGAAGGAGATGGTGGAACTGGTAGACGAAACCGAGCATGTCGCGGCGCACCCGGGTGCGGCCCTCGTCATCGAGCTTCGACGCTTCTTCCCCGCCGATCCTGATCGAACCTTCAAACCCACCCTCGAGCAAACCGACCGCTTGCAGCAAGGTGGACTTCCCCGAGCCCGACGGGCCGAGCAGCGCAACGATTTCGCCAGGCTGGATGGCCAGATCAATGCCGCGCAGCACGTGGATAATGACGTCGCCCTGCGTGAAGCTGCGCTTGAGGCCGGTGGTCTGGAGGACTGGATCACTCATAACGAAGTACCTGGACAGGGTCGGTGGACGCCGCCTTCCACGCCGGATAGATCGTCGACAGGAAGGATAACACCAGCGCGATAATGACGATTGTCGCCACTTCGACGGGGTCGGTCTTCGCTGGCATTTCGGTGAGGAAGCGTACCGAGGGGTCCCATAGATTCTGACCCGTCATGAACTGGAAAGCGCCCGTGATTTGCTGGCGGAAGATCAGGATCAGCGCCCCGAAAACGAGGCCGAGCAATATGCCGAGGCTGCCGATGATCGTGCCGACGGTCATGTAAACCTTCATGAGGCCGCTTCGGCTCGCCCCCATGGTCCGCAAGATGGCAATGTCGCGGGTCTTGGCGCGAACCAGCATGATCAGCGACGACAGGATGTTGAACACCGCGACCAGCACGATCAACG
>JBDTMR010000155.1:0-3855 GCA_039934175.1 Sphingomicrobium sp. | reverse complement strand
TGAAATCATCATAGACAGCCAGGCTGTCGAACTTGTCCCAATCGTCGTCGCAGGCATCGACCTTGCCGCCTTCGGGACGGATCAGATCGCCGCCAAGCTGCAAATTGTAGGGCGGGTCCGCGAAGATCATGTCGACGCTCTTGTCGGGGAGCCGGGCCATCTCGGCGATGCAGTCACCCTGGAGGATGGTATCGAGCGGCAGCTCACGCTTGATTGGCGCGCTGCGCGGATTTGTGGCGCGGCCGACATTGCCGGTCACCGGTGCGATGTGATTCACGCGAAACGCCCCCTGGAAATTGCTTGGATCCAGCGGTGAGTCAGCGCGGACTCGCGGTCAAGCAAACAAGGGTTAACGCTGGCTAGGACTGCAGGAGAACAAAAGGAATCCGGACGATTCCAACCACAAGATGTTGAGTTGCGACCGGGTTGGCAGACTCAATCCCTTGTGGTGTGACTCGAAGGACTCAAGGCCTTCAGAAAAGTGCCAATTGGGCGACCGGAGCAAAACTTCTTCGGTGGATCGGCGTCGCCCCATGGGTCCGCAGCGCCGCCAGATGGGCCGCCGTTCCGTAGCCCTTGTGGCGATCGAAGTCATATTCGGGATGGCGCAGCGCCTCCTCCCGCATGATCGCATCGCGATGCTCCTTGGCGATGATCGAGGCCGCCGAAATGCACCGCTCGGTAGCATCGCCGCCGACGACCGCGCGCGCCGGCCAGCGCCATTCCGGCCGCCGGCCGGCGGGCGTCAAATTACCGTCGATCAGGATTTCCAGCGGGTCGCAACCGATCTGGGCGCACAATGCCTCGGCGGCGCGGGCCATTGCCAACATCGTCGCCTGGAAGATGTTGAGCGTGTCGATTTCCTCGACGCTGGCCAGACCGATCCCGACATGGCACCGCTGAATGATTCGCTTGGCAAGCTTGGCGCGTATCGCGGCATTCAGCACCTTGCTGTCGCCGAGCCCGCGAATTTCCTTGCCGCACAGGATGACGGCGGCAGCAACCACCGGTCCCGCCAATGGCCCCCTCCCCGCTTCGTCGATTCCGGCAATCATGGCGACTTACTTGCCCGAAAGTCTCCACGGCGGAAAGCGTCGAGCTTCGCCGGCCTTGTAAAGAAAGATCGTGTTGCCGCCAGGATCGCGCAGCCGCGCCTCGCGCCACATCCAAGGCTGATTGCGCGGTCCATGTTCGAACGGAATGCCGAGCCGGGCCAGGCGTTCGACCCGTTCGTCGAGGTCGTCGCACTCGAAATAGACCGCAATGGCTTCGCCGCTCTCCGCATCGGGATCGCACTGGATCGAAAAGGTCGCCCCGCCCGCTTCGAACCGCGCATATTGATTCTCGCTGCTGTCGACGATCTGGGTCAGACCGAGGGCACGGTAAAAGCCGACCATTTTCGGATAATCCTTGCCCGTCACCGTGACCTGGTTGAGCCGCAGGCCCATGCCGGTGTCGAGGCGAACCTTTTGGTGACCGAGCGGCCCGTGGCCGCTGCCCAGTCCGGGCGCTTCGAGCAGTGCCATGCGAACGAACAGGCGCGCGCGTTCGACCGCGGCTGTCGGGCTGAGCCCGGCGCCGAGATAGAAAGCGATTGCGCTTGCCAAGGTGCAGCCGGTGCCGTGGGTGCTGGTGGTTTCAATCCGCTGGCCCTGCCAGCTGGTGATATTATCGGTTTCGATCAGCGCGTCGGCCAACGCCTCGCCCTCGTCATGTCCGCCCTTCACGAGCACGGCGCACCCATGCTGGGAAACGAGGGCGAGCGCGGCGGCAACCGGATCGTCTTCCCTCGTCAGGCGGCGCAATTCGGGCAGGTTTGGCGTTGCGATGGTCGACAGATCCATCAGCTGGCCAAAAGCTTCAATCGTCGCGTCGTCGGCGAGGGAATCTCCGCTGGTTGCGACCATGACCGGATCGAAGACGATCGGCACCTTGGGTTTCAGTATCGACAGTCGTTCGGCGACGACCTTTGCCGCAAACGCCCCGCCGATCATCCCGATCTTGATCGCGTCGACGCCGATGTCGCCGACCACCGCATCGATCTGCGCGAGGATCATTTCGGCCGGGATCGGATGGACGGCATCGACGCCAAGCGTGTTCTGCGCAGTCACTGCGGTCACCGCGGTCATGGCATGGCCGCCCAGCATCGTGACGGTCTTGATATCCGCCTGAATCCCTGCCCCGCCTCCGCTGTCGGAACCGGCGATGATCAGGATTCGAGGGGTCGGGCTGCTCATGTCATGGTCTCTTGCGACAGCCGTGCCGCAAACGTCTTTCGAATTCGTGACTTCACGCGGCCGAAACGGCGTCGCAGACCGCGTTGACGACCTGATCGACTTCCGATGCATCGTCGCCTTCGGCCATGACTCGGATCAACGGCTCGGTCCCGGACTTGCGAATCACCAGTCGCCCGCGACCGTCGAGCCGCTTCTCTGCAGCGGCAATCGCCTTCTTCACCTTTGCGTCCTCCAGCGGTTCGCCACCCGAGTAGCGAACATTCTTGAGCAATTGCGGCACCGGCTCGAATTGGCGGAGGATTTCGCTGGCCGGCTGCTCGGCCTCGACCAATGCCGCCAGGATCTGGAGACCCGCGACGAGGCCGTCGCCGGTCGTCGCATGATCGCTCAAGATGATATGACCCGATTGTTCGCCGCCGACGTTACAGCCCGATGCACGCATTTCCTCGAGCACATAGCGGTCGCCTACCTGGGTCCGCTTGAGGGCGATATTCTCTTCGGCAAGACGCCGTTCGAGGCCCAGGTTCGACATGACGGTTGCAACCACCGCGCCGCCCTTCAACTCGCCGCGCTTCGCCGCGCTGAGCGCGATCAGCGCCATCAACTGGTCACCGTCGATCACCGTCCCGCCTTCGTCGACCACGATCAGTCGGTCGGCATCTCCGTCCAGCGCTAGGCCGATGTGCGCACCGCTGGCGACCACCGCTTCCTGTAGCGCACCGGGATAAGTTGAGCCGCACTGGTGATTGATGTTGGTGCCGTTCGGTTTGACCCCGATCGGCACGACATCGGCACCCAATTCCCACAATGCCTCGGGCGCGACATGATAGGCCGCACCGTTGGCGCAATCGACGACGACGCGGAGGCCGTCGAGGCGAAGGTGTTCGGGGAAGGTCGACTTGGCGAAGTGAATGTAACGACCGCGGGCATCGTCAATCCTCCGGGCGCGCCCGACGAGGCCCGACTTGGCTAGCTTGGGATCGCGCGCCAACCGTCGCTCGATCGACTTTTCGTCTTCGTCGCTGAGCTTGTAGCCGTCGGGTCCGAACAACTTGATGCCATTGTCGACGAACGGATTGTGGCTGGCACTGATCATCACGCCGAGGTCGGCACGCATTTCGCGGGTAAGCATGGCGACTGCAGGAGTCGGCATCGGGCCGAGCAGGACGACGTCCATGCCGACTGAGGTGAACCCTGCGACCATCGCAGATTCCATCATGTAACCGGAGAGCCGCGTGTCCTTTCCGATGACGACCCGGTGGCGGTGATCGCCGCGCAGGAAATGTGCGCCGGCGGCCTGCCCTACGCGCATTGCGATTTCAGGGGTGATCGGGGCTTCGTTTACGCGCCCGCGAATGCCATCGGTACCAAAGAACTTGCGTGCCATAGGCCCGCTCTAGCGCGAAAATCGCTAGCCGAGTAGCGCCCAAAGACCGGCGGGCCGATAACCCAGCGCGCCATGCGCCCATGTCACCGCCAGATAAAGCAAGGTTCCCGCGATAAAGGCCACGGTTCCGGGCCAGAAGTGACCGCGCGTGAAAGGAAAGTACGGGCTCTTTCGTTCCCATTGCTTCCACGGCGATCCGATCAACCGGCGCTTCTTCGAATCCTGAAGGGC
>JBDTMR010000154.1:0-3869 GCA_039934175.1 Sphingomicrobium sp. | reverse complement strand
GGCAGCGCCTGCGCGTAGGTGCGATATTCGATCAGCTTTTCGGTGCCGCGATGGAGCAGGCCGATGTGCGGATCGACGCGCTCGACGATCTCGCCGTCGAGCTCCATGATCAGGCGAAGCACGCCATGCGCAGCGGGATGCTGCGGCCCGAAGTTGATCGTGTAATTGCTGACGGTTTCGTCACCAACCGTCGGCTTGGCACCCGCTTGATCGACCGGGGTACCGACCATGACATCGAGCGTCTGGGTCATGCGTCACCCTTGTTCTTGATCGTGCGCGCAGGCTTGGCGGGATTGGGATCGGCCTTGGAGGTGGTTTTCCCACCCGCGCTCTTGGCCTTCGATGCCGAAGATTTGCGGGCCTGCTTTTGCGCCTTGTCGTCGGTTGGCTTGCCGGCGCCGGTGTCGGACTTTTCGTCGGTCGTCTTGGGCGTTCCGGGGCCCGCCTTGGCGGGAGTCGGAGGCGCGCTCGGCGCTGGCGCGGGGCTTGGCGCGCCGGGGGCCTGCCCAACCGCCTTCTCGTCACCGGGCAGGACATATTGCGGCCCTTCCCACGGCATCAGAAAATCGAAGCTGCGGAAATCCTGCGGCAATTGCACGGGCTCGTAGACGACACGCTTTTCGGCTTCCGAATAACGCAGTTCGACATAGCCGGTCTGCGGGAAATCTTTGCGCAGCGGATGACCCTCGAAGCCATAATCGGTCAGGATCCGGCGAAGATCGGGATTGCCCGCGAAAACGACGCCATAAAGGTCGAACACTTCGCGTTCGAGCCACCCCGCGACTGGCCAAAGCCCGGTCACGCTGGGCACCGGGGTCGCTTCGTCGGTCGAAACCTTCAGGCGAACGCGGTGATTTTCGGTCACCGAGAGCAGGTGATAATTGACCTCGAACCGCTCGGCCCGCTCGGGATAGTCGACCCCGGCGATTTCCATCAGCTGTTGATAGCCGAAGTCATCGCGGGCGATGCGGCAGGCATCGACAATCGAATCGCGCGCCACCGTGATCGTCAATTCGTCGACATGGACCTTCGACGCGATGTGCGCGCCGCCGATCGCCTTTGCGAACGTTTCGGCGAAACCCTCGCGCGGCTTGATCAGGGGAGCGACGCTGCTCATCGCGTGATCGTTCCTTCGCGGCGAATTTTGCGCTGCAGCTGCATGATCCCGTAAAGCAGAGCTTCGGCGGTCGGCGGGCAGCCGGGGACGTAAATGTCGACCGGGACGATGCGGTCGCAGCCGCGAACCACTGAATAGCTGTAATGATAATAGCCGCCGCCGTTCGCACAGCTGCCCATTGATATGACGTATTTCGGCTCGCTCATCTGGTCGTAGACCTTGCGCAGTGCCGGGGCCATCTTGTTGCACAGCGTCCCGGCGACGATCATTACGTCGGACTGGCGCGGCGACGCGCGCGGCGCGACGCCGAACCTTTCGAGGTCGTAGCGCGGCATGTTGACGTGGATCATCTCGACCGCGCAGCAGGCGAGACCGAAGGTCATCCACCACAGGCTGCCGGTCCGCGCCCACTGGACGAGGTCATCCAGGCTGGCGACGGCAAAGCCCTTCTCGTCGAGCTCGCGGCGCATGGTTTCGAGCTTCTCTCGCTCCTCCATGCTCATCGGCACGGGCGGCGCATCGCGCAGCGGACTGACCTGGACGGTCGGGTCGTTCACTGCAGCCTCGCTCACCGGGGTCACTCCCATTCCAGCGCCCCTTTCTTCCACGCATAGGCCAGGCCAAGCGCGAGTTCGGCGAGGAAGACCATCATCGCGCCCCAGCCAAGCCAGCCGATTTCCTTCAGGCTGACCGCCCAGGGAAACAGGAAGGCGGCTTCGAGGTCGAAGACGATGAACAGGATCGCGACCAGGTAGAAGCGCACGTCGAATTGGGCACGGCTATCCTCGAACGCGGGGAAACCGCATTCATATTCGCTGAGCTTCTCCGGCGTTGGATTGTGCGTTCCCGAAGCGCGCGACACCAGCATCGGCAGGAACACGAACGCACTCGACAACGCGGCGGCGATGCCAAGGAAAATCAGGATCGGCAAATATCCGGCGGCAACATCGGCCAAAGGGGAACTCCCACGGGGCTTTGACAGGTTGGCGGCTCTCTAGGACGCCGACCCGCACGGGGCAAGCCGGTGAAGCAACAGAATCGCCGTCAATCGACGGTTTTCGGCAGCGCTAGGCGAACAATTGTCGCGCCGGTCGAGCGGTCGGCCTGCTTGTCGATCGTCAACCAGCCAGAATCGCCAACGACATAAAGCGCGCCCCGATGAAAGGTGACTTGAGTCGGATCGGGCAGAAGGCCGCCGTCGGCGACGTCGCCATACGAGACGTTCGATCCGTGAATCGCGAACTCTAGAAGCTTCCCGGGCGAACGCCCATTATACACGCCAAACAGGCGGTTGCCGACCATCTGGAGACCATCGATGCCCTGTATAGTCTTGCCTTTGGACAGGCGCGTCACAGTCTGCGGACCGTAAGGAACCGGAAAGGTCGATATTCCTCGACTGTAATCGGACACGACCAGGGTCCGACCGTTCGGCAAGGTCGCGCTGCCCTGCGCACTCTTTCCCAAGCCCACCGGAAGGACGGTCGAGAAACGTTGACGGTAAAGGCGATAGACGGCGCCGTTGGCGCTATCGCTGACCGTCACGACGCCGCGATGAACCGAAACGTCGCCCGGCTTGAAGCCGTCCGCAGGTCGCCCGCTGTAACGCGTTCGGCCTTGGCGATCGACGGCTCGCAATTCGCCCTCGCATGGGCTGATACCCTTGAGGTCGAGGCAGTGCATCGCGATCCACAGCCATTGGCGCGAAGGGTCCCACGCCAATCCGAGCGGATGGGCCGGACCAGGCAGGGCAAATGCGGTTTCGCAGGTCGCGGCGCATCGCAGGATCGCGCGATCCAGGATCGACGAAACCCAAAGATCCTGGCCGTCGCTGGCAATCCCCTCGACAATCCGGTGGGCGGGGTCGATCCGATAGGCGATTTCGGCGGGCGGCGGCACAGCAGCTGCCAGCAGGGCAGCCGAAGCAATCACCGCAGGGCGCCCGCCACCAATTTGTGCAGCTTCGAATGAAGGTCGCCGTTTCCGGCGAGATATTCGCGGCGGTCGATCATTCGGTCCTGGCCGCGATAGTCGGAAATGAATCCGCCCGCTTCCTTGATCAGGATGATCCCGGCCGCAACGTCCCAAAGATCGAGATCATCTTCCCAGAAACCGTCGAAGCGACCGGCCGCGACCCAGGCGAGATCAAGGCTTGCGGCGCCCATTCGGCGGATCCCGCTAACTTCGGGTGCAACGGCGCCGTAAATCCGGCTCCAGGTCGCGACATTGCCCCGACCGAAGTGCGGAAGGCCGGTCCCAACCAGCGCCTCATCGAGATGGCGCCGTGCCGACACGCGAAGCCGGCGGTCATGAAGCCATGCCCCCCTGCCCCGTTCGGCCCAGAAGCTCTCGTCGGTAATCGGCTGATAGATCAGGCCGTGGGTGATGTCGGGCGTACCGTCGGCCCTCTTATCTTCGACGGCGATGGAAATCGCGAAATGCGGAATTCCGTGAAGGAAGTTCGATGTCCCGTCGAGCGGATCGATGATCCAGCGCGGCTTACTCGGATCGCCCTCGATCAGCCCCGATTCCTCGGTCAGGATCGCCCAATCGGGCCGCGCGGTGCGCAGTTCCTCGATCAGGGTCGCCTCGGCGCGCTTGTCGGCCATCGAGACGAAGTCCGCAGGGCCTTTCTTGGACACCTGCAATTGTTCGACTTCACCGAAGTCGCGACGGAGCCGCGGCGCAGCCTTGCGGGCAGCGCGCGTCATGACGGTGATCAGGCCGGAATGGGAAACCATCAGTCGGCGCGCTT
>JBDTMR010000153.1:0-3937 GCA_039934175.1 Sphingomicrobium sp. | reverse complement strand
TCGACTGGGCCCTGATCGACCGCGCTGATATCCTCTACCGCGACGGGCCACTGGCGGTCCTGAAAGGCTCGTTCAGCGGGATCCCGTTCAAATTGTTCGCCATCGCATCCGCAGGGCGCGGCGACTGGTGGATTGTGCCCCTTGCGCCATTGCTCAGGCTGCCCCGATTTGCGGCGGCGGCGGTTCTTAGCGGGACGATTTCCAATGCACTTTCGGGCCTAATGAGCGAACGGCAGCGCCTCGGCCTCCTGATCGGCCTGTGGACGGTCTTCTATATCTTCTATTGGACGGCAATGGCACGCTAAGGCTCGACAGCCGCTTCGCCACGCGGCAAAGCCGTGCCGATGACCGACGACCCCCTCGCGATCTTCGATGCCTGGTTTGCGCAAGCGCGCGTCAGTGAACCCAATGATCCCGATGCGGTCGCGCTGGCGACGTGCGGCGCGGACGGCCAGCCATCGGTGCGGATGGTCCTGATGAAGGGTCATGGGCCGGACGGCTTCACGTTCTTCACCAATGGCGATAGCCACAAAGGCGACGATATTGCCGCCAATCCCAAGGCGGCGATGCTGTTCCACTGGAAGTCGCTGCGACGCCAGGTACGGATCGACGGGCCGGTCCGCGAAGTCGGCGCCGACGAAGTCGACGCCTATTTCGCCTCGCGTGGCCGCGATTCGCAAATCGGCGCGTGGGCCAGCGATCAGTCGCGCGCCCTTGCCGATCGTGCCACCTTCGAAGAGCGGTTCGAGGCCGCGAAGACGCGATTCGACGGCCAGGAGGTGCCACGGCCGCCCTATTGGACCGGATTTCGGATCAAACCCGACAGCATCGAATTCTGGGAAGATCGCCCTCACCGCCTTCATCATCGCCGCCTGTTCACGCGGTCCGGCGACGGCTGGAGCGAAGGGTTGCTCTACCCATGAGCTCGATTGCGAATGACGAGCGGCTTGCCACCCGCGCCACACTGACCACCCGCGCTGCGCTGGCGAGCGTTGCGATGGCGTTGTTCCTGGTCGGACTGAAGAGCTGGGCGGCATGGATGACCGGATCGGTCGCGATGCTCGGCAGCCTTGCCGATACCGCGCTCGACTTGGTCGCAAGCATCGTCACCCTGCTCGGCGTGCGCTGGGCAGCTATGCCAGCGGATGAGGAGCATCGTTTCGGTCATGGCAAGGCTGAAGCGCTTGCCGCGCTGACGCAGGTATTGCTGATCATCGTTTCCGCGATCGGCATCGCATGGCGTGCGATTTCCCAGCTTGGCAGCAACGAACCGACCCAGGGCTTCGAACTTGGCCTTGGTGTCTCGCTGGCCGCGATTGCGGCGACCTTCGCGCTTTTGGCCTACCAGCGCCATGTAATCCAAAGGACCGGTTCGCTGGCTATCAGCACCGACAACCTCCATTACAAATCCGACCTGCTACTCAACCTGTCGGTGATAGCCGCCCTCGTGCTCGACCAGATGATCGGTTGGCACATGGCCGATCCCTTGTTCGGCTTAGGCATTGCGCTGTGGCTGGCGTGGGGCGCGATCCGTGCGGCGTCTCATTCGATCGACCAGTTGATGGATCGCGAATGGGCCGATGACAAACGAGAACGCTTGCTGGCAATGATCGCCGCCCATCCCGAACTCGACGGAATCCATGAACTGCGCACGCGGACTTCGGGCGGTCACGATTTCGTCCAGTTCCACATCTGGCTCGATCCGACGATGAACCTGATCGAAGCACACCGCGTCATGGACGAGGTCGAAGCGCGCATCATCGCCGAATTCCCCGGCACCGAAGTGCTCATCCACCCCGATCCGCGCGGCCTGCAGGAGCCAGGACAAGAACCGGTCATGACATGACGTCGCTGTCATTCTACCAGGTCGATGCGTTCGCCGATCGACCGTTTGCCGGCAACCAGGCGGCGATCATGCCCCTCGATGAATGGCTGCCCGATGATGTGATGCAGGCGATTGCCGCAAAAAATAACGTCGCCGAAACCGCCTTCCTTGTCGCCAGCGACCGCGACGATGCCGATTACGACCTGCGCTGGTTCACTCCCGCCGTCGAAGTCGATCTTTGTGGCCATGCGACCTTGGCCAGCGCGGAGATCGTGCTCGGCGAAGATGCCGTTCGTTTTTCGACCCGCAGCGGAATCCTGACGGTCGAGCGGCGCGACGGGCTGTTGTGGCTTGATATGCCGGCATCACGGGTTGCACCGGTTACTGCGGGCGGTGAAGCACAGGCGCTAGGCCAACCGGTCTGCGGCATATGGGGTGTTACCGGTGGTAACGGCGGCGCCATCGTGCTGCTCGAAAACGAAACTGCCGTTCGCGCCGCAAAACCGGATTTCGCCAAGGTCGCGGCCTGCAGCAACGGCTTCATCATCGCCACGGCCCCCGGCGATTCGGTCGATTTCGTCAGCCGCGTCTTCTGCCCGACCTTTGGAATCGACGAGGACCCGGTGACAGGATCGGCGCACTGTGCTCTGACGCCGTTCTGGGCAGAGCGCCTTGGCAAGAGCCGCTTATCGGCTTTTCAGGCGAGTAGCCGCGGTGGCAAACTTCAGTGCGAAATGCGCGGCGACCGGGTATTGCTAGGCGGTCAGTGCGTCCGCGTGATCGAAGGTCGCTTCTCGCTCTAGGCCGCAGCAGCGAGGATGGCCGCCTCGGTGGCCATGATCGTTCCGCCGCCGAGCACACGTTCTCCATCGTAGAACACCGCCGACTGTCCTGGCGCGACGCCATATTCCGGATGGTCGAAACGGATCATGCCATTTTCCCATGTGGCCGAGACTGGCCGCGCCAGCGAGCGCACCTTGGCCTCGATTCGGACCTGCCCCTCGCCCAGCCAATTGACCTCGCCGATCTGGGCTGCTGCGACCGCAAGTGCAGCACGCGGCCCGACGATGACGCGCCGCTCGCCAGGTTCAAGCCGGACAACATAGAGCGGCTCGGCCTGGCCGCCGACATCCAGTCCGCGTCGCTGGCCGATCGTATAGTGGACCACGCCAGGATGCTGTCCGAGTATGCGACCGTCGACATGGACGATGTCACCCGGTGCCACCGTTTCGGGCCGCAGTTTTTTGACCAGAGAGGCATAATCGCCGTCGGGGACGAAGCAGATATCCTGGCTGTCAGGCTTGTCGGCGACGATCAGGCCGCCCTCGGTCGCCAGGCGGCGGACTTCTTCCTTGGGCATGTTGCCAAGCGGGAAGCGGACGAAATCGAGTTGATCCGGAGTAGTGCCGTATAGAAAGTAGCTCTGGTCACGCGCCGGATCGCGTCCTTTCCACAATTCCACCCGCCCTTTGTCTCCGACTCGGCGGACATAATGGCCGGTCGCAAGGCAATCCGCGCCGAGTTCGCGCGCAAAGGCGATCAGGTCGACGAATTTCACACCTTGATTGCATTTCGAACACGGAATCGGTGTTCGGCCTGCCGCATAATCGTCGGCGAATTGCTCGATTACCCCGTCGCGAAAGCGGCTTTCGTAGTCGAGCACATAATGAGGAATGCCGAGTCGATCGCAGACCGTCTTGGCGTCATAAATGTCCTGACCCGCGCAGCAGGAGCCGGATTTCTTCACCGCTTCGCCATGATCGTAGAGCTGCATTGTCACGCCCACGACCTGCGCACCGGTCTTGGCGGCGAGCATCGCGACGACCGAACTGTCGACGCCGCCCGACATGGCAACGACGATGCGCGCGTCGCCTGGGGCGCAGGAAAGATCGAAAATGTCCGGCATGGCGGCGGCCTTTACCTGAAATTCACCGTGTGTGGCTAGAGATGCTCAACCAAGGTCTTAAAACCCGGAGGGCCCTTTGGCTCGTTACGAGAGAGATTTCACAGCTGTTGGCACCGCGGAGCTCGACGCGAGCGAGATGATTCGCGCGCTAGCACCCGATTCGTCGGTGGATGTTGCCGCCCGCTGCCGGGCGATCGCCCAACTGC
>JBDTMR010000152.1:0-3972 GCA_039934175.1 Sphingomicrobium sp. | reverse complement strand
ATCACCAATCGGGCGATGGCCCCGCCCGCGACCCGCATCGCGGTTTCGCGCGCCGACGACCGTCCCCCGCCGCGCGGATCGCGAAAACCATATTTCTGGTCATATGCATAATCGGCATGGCCGGGGCGGTAAGCCGTGTCCTTGGGATAATCCTTCGAACGGGCGTCGACGTTGTCGATCATCATCGCGATCGGCGTACCGGTCGTCCGACCCTCGTAAACGCCCGACAGGATGCGCGCCTGATCCGGCTCTTGGCGCGGCGAGACATTCTTCGACGTGCCGGGTCGGCGAAGGTTGAGGAAGCGTTGGACGTGCGCCTCGCCAAGCAAGATGCCCGGCGGACACCCATCGATCACACAGCCGATCGCCGGCCCGTGGCTTTCGCCCCAGGTCGTCAGTCGCAGCAGGTGACCGAAACTGTTGACGCTCATGCGATGTCCGCTCCCAAATTGCGCATCAGGTCGACATAGCCCGGAAAGCTGGTCGCAATCATCCCCGGACGATCCACGGTAATTGGCTGCGCGCTGACAAGGCCCAACGTGAGGAAGGCCATCGCGATCCGGTGATCGCCGTGGGTGACAATTTCCGCGCCTCCCCGGACGTTACTCCGCCCGAATATCCGAAGTGCATCGCCATCGGCGAGTGCGACGACGCCGCACGCCGCAAGTCCGGCGACAATCGCGCCCAGCCGGTCGCTTTCCTTGACGCGAAGCTCGGCCAGTCCCTCGATCACGCTTTCGCCATCGGCGAGTGCACAGGCGATGGCCAAGATCGGGATTTCGTCGATCATCGCCGGGACGGCGGAAGCGACGACGTGGCACGGCCGGAGCGGCGCGTGGCGCATTGTCAGGTCGCCGACGATCTCGCCCGACTGGCTTCGCTCGTTGGTGAGCGAGATATCGGCACCCATCGCTTCCAAGGTCTCAAAAAGGCCAGTTCGCAGCGGGTTGACGAGGACGCCGGGCGTGGTGACGTCGGATCCCGGAACCAGTGCCGCAGCGACCAGAGGGAAAGCCGCCGACGAGGGATCGCTTCCGATGATGAGGCCACTGCCTGAAAGCTGTCGATTGGCCCCAAGCGTGATTACCGCACCGTCCGGCCCCAATTCGACCAGAAGGTCCGCGCCGAATTCGGCCAGCATGATCTCGCTATGGTCGCGGCTGGAAACCGGTTCGGCGATTCGGACTGGCGCGCTTCCGCCAAGGCCGGCCAACAGAATCGCCGATTTGACCTGCGCCGATGCGGGAACGTTGCGATGATCGATCCCGCCAAGTCGTTCGCCATGGATCGTGAGAGGAAGGGTTTCTCCGCCGTCGATGCGGGCGCCCATTCTGGCCAGCGGCGCGGCGATCCGATTCATCGGCCGGGCCGACAGGCTGTCGTCCCCGTTAAAGGTCGCGGTCAGACCTTCCATGCCGGCAACCGCGCCCATCAACAGGCGAACGGCGGTTCCGCTGTTACCACAATCGACCGGCGCGCCCGGCGAACGCCACGGACCGCCTTCGATCCGCCACTTGCCGGGGCCGATCCGTGTCACCGCCGCACCCAGCGCCTCAACCGCTTTGGCGGTGGCAAGCACGTCATCGCTTTCCAACAGCCCCATCACCTGCGTTGTCCCGCTCGCCAAGGCGCCTAGGATCAGGGCACGGTGCGAACAGCTCTTGTCGCCCGGAATGGCGGCCAGGCCGGTCAGCGCGCCGCCTCGCTTCGCGGTCAGTCTCATGCCAACAACCCGGCAACGTGGGCGGCCAGGTCGATCGCCTGACGCGCATTGAGGCGAGGGTCGCAGGCAGTCAGCCAGTTCTTCTCCAGATCCTCGACCGATGCGGGGCCGCGGCCGCCGATACATTCGGTCACGTCGAGCGCGCTCATCTCCAGGTGCAGCCCGCCCGGGTGAACGCGCTCAGTGCGGGCAATGGCGAAGAAGGCGTCAATCTCGGCGAGGATGTGGGGCAGGCGGCGGACCTTTCGTGTTGCGGACACGCTCGTGTTGCCGTGCATCGGGTCGCTCGCCCAAATTGCGTTGCGACCTTCATCGCGAATGGCGCGCATCAGCGGCGGCAGGCGCTCGGCAATCAACTTGGCGCCGAACCGTCCGATCAACAGTAGCTTGCCGGGGCGATTGTCCGGGTCGAGCCGGTCGGTCAGCGCCAGCAGTTCGTCGCAGGTCATGGTCGGTCCGCACTTGATCCCGACGGCATTGTCGATCCCGCGCAGATACTCGACATGGGCGCCGTCCAGCTGCCGCGTGCGGTCGCCCAGCCATAACAAGTTGCCCGATGTTGCCCACCAGCGGCCATCCTCGGCGCGGCGGGTCAGCGCTTCTTCATAGGGCAGCAGCAAGGCTTCGTGACTGGTGAAGATCGGCGCGCTTCCATTGCGCGCGGCCGCAAGGCTTGCCGCCGTGCCGACCGATTGCATGTGCGCGCGGATCATGCGCTGCGGATCGGGAGCGCGGTCTGCCGCCGCAAAATTCGTCCCGTTGATGATGTCTCCGCGATAGGCCGGAAGCGCGACCTCGCCGTGCGTTTCAAAGGGTGCACTGCGCGGCTTCGCAAATTGCCCGGCGATCCGGGCAATTTCGACCAGCGGTTGACCGGTCGCTGGTTTCAGGGTGCCAACCATGTCGTCGAACAGGCCGACAATGCCTGCCACTTGCTGAGCGACGGGATCGTCGAAACTTTCCGCACAATCGCCGCCCTGCAACAGGAACCCATGTCCATTGGCAACGTCAGCCAGCACGTCGCGAAGGGTCATGCATCCCGCGATATCGACCACAGGCGCACCCTGTGCCAACCGCTCTTCGACCGCCGCCACTGCGTCCGGATCGGCATAAACCGGCATCTGCGCAGCCACCCGGCCGCGCCAACCCGATTTCGTCCATGGCAAGACAGGCATATCCATTGCCAGCCCCCTAGTGCATTCGTGCCGCGAGGAGAATGCTGGCGCGGGATTTCGAGTAACCTTCCACGCCAAGAGATCGAAGAACGAGCCTTATTTCAGGGGTCACGCGACCGATCGTCACTTCCTTCCTCGTACAGTGCATTCGCCGCTCGATTACTTTGCAGGATAATCTTGTAAGACACCTCAAGATCAGTATTTTTGGATCGCTTTTAGACGGCTTATTGAGCAGGCCGGTTATTTGCTGGGGTACGCAATGATGAATTCGGACGAAAACTTCGTTGACTATTATGAAGTCATGCAAGTTGATCCCAATTGCGATGCAAAGATATTAGAAGCGGCCTACCATTATTTAGCAAAATTGCACCATCCCGATCGAACAGGCGTCACGGATACTAAAGAATTCAATAATGTGATTCAGGCTTACAAGGTTCTCAGAAGCCCGTCGAAGAGAACCGAATATGACCGTCTCTATGCGAAAACCAAGAAAAGGATACCTTTGTCCGACGCATCGAACGGAGAAGGTGGAACGGACATCGATGACGGGATCGAGGATTCGGATGACCACATTCAAATTCTGTTACAGCTGTACAAGAAACGCAGAGAAGACGCACAGAATTCTGGCGTCGTTGGCGTAATCCTCCAAGAATCATTGGAATGTTCAGACGAGCACTTTGAGTTCCACAAATGGTACTTGAAAGAAAAGGGGCTCATCATGATGACCGACCAGGGAACACTTGCCATCACGATCGATGGTGTCGATTTTGTCATGTCACTTTCGCAAACCACGAAGGCTGAGAAATTGCTAATCGGATATCCAGGAAATACTCGGACAGAGTGAAAGATGCCAATTGTGGTCGGGTGTCTCGCGCAACGTTCGCCACTGTCAGACTAATGCCGCCGCCTCTTCGAAAAGCCAGTAGGCAGCCTGCGACCCCTGTCCGGACAACAATGTTCATGAATGCGGCGGTTCCGATCGGAACCGATTCATCCCCGAATTGCTGAGAACGAGGAAATGGCGGAGCGGGAGGGATTCGAACCCTCGATACGGTTTTGCCGTATACTCACTTT